>JAHFMT010000007.1 GCA_023267735.1 Candidatus Kaiserbacteria bacterium | reverse complement strand
CATGAGCATCTTCCCTATCTTTTGATGAAAGGTTTCGTCATAAAAAATGATGCCAGAAAGATATTCTTCAACGCCTAGTGTACCAAGAAAAAGCTCACGGTATTCATCACGAGATTCAGGAGTACTTTTGATGCCGTACTGTGCCAAACGCTTCCCCGCAGATTCAATACTTTCGTCAGCGGCGAAGATACCACGGCGTGGCGTGGCGAGCGCACGGGCGGTTTCTGCAAGATCAATCATATAGCCATGCTAGCATGTGGTTCATTTGAGCTTTCCCACACGCGAGATACAATGGGGACACACTCGTAACCATATTTCTCATGTCTGCACCCCGTGATTTCGTTGCCATTGGTGATACCGTCTTTGATGAGTTTATCTTCCTGAAAGAAGCTCAGGTACTCTGTGATGCTGAGGGAAAGAGCTGCGCTCTTTCTATGAGCTGGGGGGAGAAGATTCCCTTTGAAAAGGCCATTCTTTTGCCTGCCGTAGGGAACGCAGCAAACGCGGCCGTTGCCGCAGCCCGTATGGGACTTTCTGCCGCCCTCGTTACCAACGTTGGCGATGATATCGAAGGAACAGCGGTTGTTGATACGCTTGCAAAAGAACACGTTGGGACAGAACACGTTGTCCGCCACGCAGGCACACAAACCAACCACCACTACGTACTCTCCTTCCAGTCAGAGCGCACCATTTTGATTAAGCACGAGAAGTATCCGTATGCGTTCCCAAAAGATATACCTACCCCACGCGCACTCTACTTCTCTTCTATTGCTGAAGGTACCGAAAGCTACCACGACGATGCGGCTGCGTATCTTGAGGCACATCCCGAGATCTTCTTTGCATTCCAGCCAGGCACCTTCCAGATACGTGTAGGCAAAGAACGTCTTGCCCGTCTGTATGCACGCACTGATATCTTCTTCTGCAATCATGAAGAGGCAGAGCGTATTCTCGGTATGCAAGGTCCGGTGGAAGGACTTGCTGAAGCCCTGCATGCACTTGGTCCAAAGATTGTATGCATTACCAATGGCCGCGGCGGCGTATACGCACGCGAGAGCGATGGTACCACCGTCACCCTTCCTATGTATCCAGATATAGCGCCACCGGTAGAGCGCACGGGCGCGGGTGATGCGTTCTCTTCCACGACCACTGCGGCCATGCTCATGGGTCACTCACTCAAAGATGCCATGAAGCGGGGCGCTATTAACTCCGCCCATGTAGTACAGAAAGTAGGTGCACAAGAAGGGTTGGTGGATGCAGCAACACTTGATACGCTTGCGACTGCCTGGAGCGTTTAGTTTGCAAGCAATTCTTGTACTTCTGGATTCACTACCGCGTAGTCGGCGTACGCAACGTTATTTGCAACGTGCGTGATAATAAGGGTCGCGCCACCAGCAACAACGGTGATAAGTAGTGCGCCGAGATAACTATTCACTGCGATAGTCGCTTTTTCCATACGTACAGTATGACTCCTATATAAAGGAGTGCGCAAGGGAGATAATCCCCGCCGCGGTCAGACCATAATGCGCAAGAAGCTCTTGTGGGTCACCTGACTGTCCGAAGGTGTTGTGCAGGGCGGCAAAGCGCATTGGCATTGGTACCTTTTGCGCAAGCAGTTCTGCAACCGCGCCACCAGCTCCACCAGCTGCTTGGTGTTCTTCAATCACGATTACCTTCCCTGCTTTGGTTGCTGCGGCAAGTACCGTCTCCTCATCCAAGGGCTTTACCGTACCAAGATTCAGTACAATAGAACCAATACCTTCTGCAGCAAGTTGTTTTGCAGCGAGCAGTGCTTCGTATGCAAGCGGTCCTGCAGCAATGAGTGCAACCTGGGGCTTTTCACTCTCCCAGAGCGTGAGTGCCTTGCCGATAGTAAAAGGCGTGGCGGAGGTGGTAAACACAGGGGTCGTAGAGCGACCGAAGCGAATATATACCGGGCCATCATAGGTAGCAGCCGCAACTACCGCCTTATGCGCTTCTTCCGCATCCGCAGGTACCAGCACTACCATATTGGGCATCATGCGCATCATACCCACATCCTCAAGCATCTGATGGGTTGCGCCATCGGGACCAACGGAGACTCCCGCATGCATACCCATGACTTTCACTGGCACATTATTAAGTGCAATAGTGGTACGTATCTGCTCATAGTTACGACCAGGAGAAAAGGCCGCGTAGCTGGTGATAAAAGGAATCTTCCCTGCTGCGGCCATGCCTGCGGCAAGTGTTGCCATGTTTTGTTCCGCAACACCGACTTCAATGAAGCGTTTGGGGAATTCTTTCTCAAACCACTCAGCGCGGGTTGATTCCTTGAGATCTGCAGAGAGCACCACGACCCGTTCGTCTGCTTTCCCTGCAGCAACCGTACCGGTACCAAACCCATCACGGGTTGGTTTCTTTGTAATGTCCTCCGCAAAGACTTTTTCTGAAAATGAAAGAGAATTGTTCAACATACGTTATGTGGCAAGCGCTGCTAGGAAACGTTTTGCCTCCTCCTTGCTTGGAGCCTTCCCGTGCCAGCGGTAATCATTCTCTATTTCAGGAACACCCTTGCCTGGCGTAGTGTGGGCAATAATCATGGTTGGCTTCTCAGTAATGGTCTTTGCTTCATCAAATGCTGATACGACATGGGGAATGTCGTTACCATTCACTTCAATGACATGCCAATTAAATGCACGGAACTTATCCGCAAGCGGCTCCAGCGGCATAACTTCTTCGGTGGTGCCATCTATTTGAATGTTGTTGCGATCAATGACTGCAGTAAGGTTCGGGAGGTGATGTTTGCCTGCGAACATAAGTCCTTCCCACGTATTCCCCTCTTGCAGTTCACCGTCTGACATAAGGCAGTAGACGTGGTTTTTCTTCCCATCCATAGCAAGGGCAAGTGCAATACCCGCTGCTTGTGAGACACCACTACCCAGAGGTCCTGAGGTAGTTTCAAGCCCTGGAAGCTTTGTGCGCTCAGGATGTCCTTGGAGGCGTGAGCCAAATTTGCGCAACGTTAAACACTCCTCCACTGGGAAATATCCTGCATGTGCCATTGCGGCATACCGCACTGGTGTGATGTGACCATTTGAGAGCAGCAACCTATCGCGTCCTTCCCAGTCAGGATTTGTTGAATCGTGCACGAGAGTACGGAAATAGAGTGTGGCAAAAATATCTGCCATACCGAGCGGACCTGCCGTGTGACCCGATCCTGCTTCCGCAAGCATTTCAATCACGGTCATACGTATGGCCCGAGCCTTCTCACTTAACGCGGTCGTTTCAATATCAGAAAGCGGCATAGTACTCAAAGTATACCGTACCCCTATGCGTGATGGACGCCATGTTTGGTGGTGAGTTCGGAAAACGCACGATACGCAGCCGCAATATCTTCCGCATCACGAAGCGCATGCCCCAGCACCAGTCGTGAGACACCCGCATCAAGTAACGCTGGTGCTGTTTCAAGCGTCACGCCACCATCTACCTGTACCGATATGTCTGGATGGCGCTTTCTAAAGGCCGTAATCTTCTCAAGCACTCGAGGATCAAATGGTTCTCCCTGTTTGCCAATAGTCTTAATGCCCATGAATTGCACGTAGTTGATGTCGTTAATAAACGGCTCCAGCACCATCGTGTCAGTATCAATATTAAGAGCAAGACCGAGCATTAACAGATCGGGCATACCCTTACTGTATCCATACTCTTCTTTAAGCGTATGGATAAGGGCAGCAATGTTAAGGGTACTTTCTACATGCACCGTCAGACGTGAAGCACCAAGGGCAATCCATTCCCCTACCACCTCTTCAGGAGCGAGTGTCATGAGATCAATATCAAAACGGAAACGCCCTGCCTCAGGGATATGCTCACACGCTGATATCATCGCGCTACACTCATTTCTCCCTTCTGTTACCGCATATGGCCACGTGGGTGGCGCTGCAAAACGACCATCCACAATATCTATCTGCACATGCCGTATCTCAGGAACACTCGCAAAGCGTGCGAGTGCCGCAGCAAGTTCTGTCCTATTCTTTGGCAAGACTGCAGGTACGATGGTGCTCATACCTGTAAGTGTACCGCACTAAAACTTTTCAATACGTCGTATGTGGCGCGCATCACCTGAGAAAGCTGTTCCAAGAAAAAGCTCTACCGCTTCCAGTGCTTCTTCTACTGACATAAATCGTGCACCAAGCGACAGTACGTTCGCATCATTATGCTCACGGGCAAGACGTACGATATGCATCGGGCCGCCATAAAACACTGCGGCACGTATCCCCTTCGTACGGTTTGCCACCATCGCCTCACCCTGTCCACTACCCCCACCTACAATGCCAAATGAGCCAGGTTCTCTGGCAACGCGCGCTGCGCATAGAGAAACGGTATCGGGATAATCATCATCCGCATCAAGCACATGCGACCCTAAATCTTCCACATGATGGTCACGGGCAGTAAGTTCCGCTGCTAGTTTTTCTTTTAATTCAAAAAATGCATGATCGCCCGCCAGATAGATTTTCATACTATGGACATTGAGCGGAGCTACTTGAACCTCCTCCAAGGGCTGGGGTTCCTGCTCCTACGGCTAAGGTCTTTTTTGCTCCATAGCTATCCACGCACCACCAATCAGTGGCATTGGCCATACGTACCGCTACTGCATAGGTCACGCCACCATTCCCAATAGCACACCGGGTGACCGCTGCCGTAGTACCGCCAGCCGCTGCAACTGCTGCGGCAATTGCCTGCTGTATAGTCACGTCTCCACCGAACAGTGAGCCCCCGGATGTGGGACACGCAACCGTGGCCAAGGAACCACCGCCACCGGAAACGTAGTTACTGTATGTGTCGTACCACAGCTCCGCCTGAACAGTTACCGTAGCAAGGTTTGCTTTTATTGCCGCATCATTCCCTTTGCTGCGTGCGGTATTAAGGGATGCAAGCACAATAGAAGAGAGAATGCCTATGATGGCGATAACGACAAGAAGCTCGATGAGTGTAAATCCTGTATTCGTAGAACGAAGATGGTTACTCATATATATTATTGCGCGAGATGTTCTCCAGCGGCAAGCACATGACGCACCAGCGCTTCGGTATACCCGCTTTCGTTGTCATACCACGCAAGCACTTTCACCAAGGTACCGTCCACCACTCGCGTCATCGCCAGGTCAGCAATAGACGCGTATGGTTCACCGACAATATCACTTGATACCAGCTCTTCCTGTGTTGCGCTAAATAACCCTTCCCAACGTGCATCACGTGCCGCGGCAAGTAATGCCGCATTCACTTCTTGCACTGTCGTGGGACGCTTTGCGACAAACGTTATGTCAGCAATAGAACCTGCCGCTACTGGCACACGAAGCGAGATGCCATCAAACTTGTTATTCAAAAGCGGATACGCTTTCGCAACGGCAACTGCGGCCCCTGTAGAAGTGGGAACAATATTTTGTGCCGCTGCTCTGCCTTCGCGCACATCCTTCTTTGCGGGACCATCAACAATGGACTGACTCGCGGTATATGCGTGTGTGGTCGATAGTATTGCGCGCTCAATACCAATGGCCGCATCAAGAATAGCAATCACGGGCGAGGCAGCGTTTGTTGTACACGATGCATTGCTAGTTATCGGGCACGTTCCAAAGCGGTCTTCATTAAGTCCCATCAATACCGTAGCGCCAAGTGACGCATCACCCTTTGCGGGAGCCGTTATCACCACATGCTTTGCGCCAGCATCAAGATGCGCCTTTGCTTTTTCGTACTCCGTAAAGAAGCCGGTTGATTCCACTACCACATCAATATCCATTTCCTTCCATGGAAGTGCTGCAGGATCTTTTTCTTGCAAGAAACGGACTGACTTCCCGTCAACAAGCAATGCGCCATCCTTTTCTTCCACTGAGAACGGTGCCCGACCGTATACGGTGTCGTATTTCAAAAGGTACGCAAGGTTTTCAAGTGAACCCAAATCGTTCACTGCAACTATTTCTATGTTGCGACCGTATGCTCTTCGTACAAACGCTCTCCCTATACGCCCAAACCCATTTATTGCTACGCGAAGTTTCTTCATATGTCTTTCATATTACCTTATGCATACCGCTACTCTGCTCCACCTTCCCCAGCAGCGCCGCTACCTGTATCAGATGAGCCGCCTGTATCATTGCCTGACGGTGCGGAGCTGTCACCAGAATCACTTGGCGCATCTCCTCCAGTATCAGGGTTCCCTTCCGTAGGCGCATCCGTGCCGCCTCCTGCAGACGGTGCACTTTCTTCTACCACGCTCACGATACGCGATACGTTGCCAGTATTTCCTGAAGAGTCGGTAACACTATAGGTGATGGTGTACAGACCAGGAGTGGCAGTATCAACAGAACCTGTCACTACAATGGCGTTCGTAAGGTCGCCGTCTTCTGCGTCATTCGCCACCGCACCTGGATCACTCCAAGAACCGCCGACTGATACCTCCACTGCGGCATTGCCGTTCAACTCAATACTTGGAAGTGTACCGACTGGCACATCGTCTCCTGCCCCACCCTCATCTGAAGGTGTCGGTGGTGGCACTGGTGGAGGCGGTTGCCCGCCCTGGTTGCCACCCGTTGCCTGTATTGGTGCCGCAAGCTGATTCTCAGTTTGTACGAGGAAGTAGTCGAATGACACATCATCATTCTGCTCATTCTCAAGCGTCACACGGAAGCTGCCATCTTGCTTGTTTGAAACCCACCAGCTGCCATTTACCGGACCATTGAAGGTAACGAATACTTTCGTCGTTGGACGCACCAGCGCATTTTGCACTTCAACTACCTTGTTTCCAGAAAGGATACTTATGCTACCCGCAGAACTGGTACCGTCCTCATCCTTGCTTGCCACAAGCTCACGGAATACCAAGGTCTGGAAGCGTGCGATACCGTTTTGTATCACAATACCGAACTCGGCAAGTGCACTCTTGAGCGTAGTGGTTGAGAAGATGTCCGTGCCTGTTGCAGCAGATACCGCACCAGATTCAAGTGCCGCAATGCGCGCCTCAAGAGAGTTCACCCGAAGCGTGAGCGTATCAAACTTACCCACCAGTGCCTGCACACCCGTGAGAGTAAAGGTGGCAAGCTTGTAGAGGTCAACGCCCTTGCCATTTGTAGAGATAACCTCAGGCGCAATAGTCTCGAGATCTTCAACAATAAAGCCGAGGCGCAGTGGATCTGTTTCCAATTCGGTCTTATACCGATACGTCGCTGCGTTCATACTCATGAGACGAGTAAGGATGGCTTCCTGGTCTTCAGACTCTAGGTACACGATGTCTTTCTTTGCATCACGCATGGAAATGTTTTCAAAGTCGTATGCCGAAACACCATTCCATACTGAAAGGCTGCCGCCAAACCAACCGCTTCCTCCCACGTTGAGACCACCGCCAACCGATACCTCTCCCTCTGCACTCAGGTTATTACGAATCTCTGCATTTCCAGCCTCCAAAGAATGGGCCAAGACCGATTGTGATTCGGTGCCGGTAATATCGTATACAAATAGCTCACTACCTCCACCATTATTTTCCGTGCCCACATACGCATAGCGACCAGAGACATACACAGAGGTTGGATGAGCCACTGCCACACTCGCTATCTGAACCAATGAAGCAGGGTTTGCAACATCAAAGATCCTGAATGTCCCGTCATCAACCGTTACATATGCATAGCGGCCGGAAACATAGAGCGCAGTGACCCCAAGCGAGTTGAGTGCTCCGCCTACGGAAGATATGGATGAAGGATCTGATATATCAAATATCTGGAAACCGTCACCACTAGACCCATCCGTACCAATATACGCATAGCGACCAGAGACATACACTGACGTGCCGACTCCATCAATTCCTACATTATTTACATTGGTCACTGACGTTTTATCCGAAACGTCATAGATACCAAGATTTTCAGCGTCATCAACGATGTACGCATACTTACCCGAAACATAGATATCCATTAGGTTATTACTGAGTCCAAACGACCCAACCGTGCCCGGCGCGGTTGGATTTGCTATGTCAGTAATGGTAAGTGCTGACCCTGTATCTACAGTGTATGCGTAGCGACCAGAAATGTATGTCGCATTCGCCGATGCGTTACTGCATCCACTCAAATCGCCGCCCACCTCAGAGACCGAAGAAGGATTTGCTATGCTCAATATTTTGAACACATACCCGCAGGTTTCATTTGTAGCAGCATACGCATACCCGCCAGTGACAGACATGCTCTGAATGCTTCCCGTACCGCCATTATTTATGGATGTATTGGAAACTTCATAGATGTCTGCAGGATTTGATGCGTCATATATGCGTAGATTGTTATCCGCATCACCTACGTACACGTAGCGCCCCGCCACCGCTATATCATTTATATCTGACCCGAGCTCTACAGAATCAACAATCGTTGGCGCAATGGAGGCGGTAGCGCTGCCGCCAGCCTGGAAGAACGATCCGCCGATAAGCGTAAGTTTTTCAGAAGGTGCTGAGGTGCCGATACCCACGTACCCACTGTTACTTATGTTCATTGCCTCAATAGCATTTGAAAGATTCGTTATGTTATTGCTGCTGCCATTCACAAAGAATGCCAGGCCGTCACTTG
This sequence comes from Candidatus Kaiserbacteria bacterium, assembly GCA_023267735.1. Lineage (GTDB taxonomy): Bacteria > Patescibacteriota > Minisyncoccia > Phycocordibacterales > Phycocordibacteraceae > C7867-001. The sequence goes on along the minus strand of JAHFMT010000007.1, from coordinate 15,595 downwards.
TGCGGTCATATCCGATACCCGCGTATTTACTGGTGCCTGAGTATGCACTTTCAAAACCGAGCACTGGGAAGTCGGCACGGAGCACCGCAGTACGGTTCCACCCACCCGTCATTGCCGTGCCACCATTTACGGTAAGCATTGAGTCTGGGGTACTAGTGCCAATACCTACACTGCCTGCGACGAGAAGACCGTTTGCCGGTGCCGTTTGTCCTGAGGAATATCCAATCTGGGCATTACCGACGAGTGAGAAGTTCGCTACCGGCGCGTCATCATTTATACCCACTCTATTTCCTTGATACCCAACAGTCATCACGTTGCTTCCTTGCGCAAAGAATTCAAGATATCCAGAACCAGAATTGTATGATTGACCACGTATAAATGGTGCGAGAGATGACGTGAGCGGCTGATGGAATGTAGAGAAACGCAACGCGCCACCGCCACTTGAGGTGGTAACACCTACAGCTCCCCCAGCACTGTCCAGAACTTCAAACTTGTATGTTGGCGTTGTAGTACCAACACCAACATTGCCACCATTAGGGTTAAGAAGAAGTGGAAGATTGCTGCCAAGATCACTAATAAAGGTTGACTGCAGCCACGTACCAAGACCAGCTGCACCACCAATATCAAGGGTTGCATCACTTGAATCATTGAAACGCGCAAGAATACCATTAGACGGCGTGGTGCCTGAGGTTGCAGGAAGTGCAAATCCTGCACCTTTTACATGAAGCTTTGCTACTGGCGTAGCACCAATACCCACATTGCCCGTACTTGCCTGGATGCGAAGGCGCTCGGTGTTTGACGTTCCTACACCAATACTGAAATCTCCGTTTATAAGACTGCCTATTGAGTTGTTTGCCGCAGTAACCGTACCAGAGGTTGCCTGGTAGAAGCCGATGCGTGGCACATATTCACCGTTACCACCATCAAGATACCCAAAACGAATTTCGTTTATGTTTGATGGCGTAACAATTCTTGATGGCAATGCAGTACCACCGAACAAACCATCACTCGCATATGAGGTATACCCTGAGCGAGCACTCAATACACCAGAACTTGGTGTTGTCGGATATGGATAGAGATTAAGTGTGTAGTCACCAGGGTCACCCGAGCCACCAACTGCTATGTTGCCGTTGGTTGCAATACGCATGCGCTCATAGAGCGTCTGGGTGGTCCCTTTACCAGTCACCGAAGTGCTTGCCGTGTTGAAAACCATAGCCCCATCTCCTTGGCTCAAGTAGATGCTACCGCCATATCCTGTTGCGATTGCCTTGTATCCACCATCAACGTATGAGTTGAATCCGATACCTGGCCAGTCAGCAAAGAGAGATACGCCGGCGCCACCATCACCAAACACTGCAGCAGTTCCACCCACTGACCCTTCCGTTACAAACTTTGCCAGTGACGTATCTGGACTGGAACCAATACCTACGCGGCCAGAAGACGTAATGGTCATAGCATCTGACCATCCACCATCGTTAACCCAGAAACTAAAGTCTGAGCTATTCCCCATACCAAAGCCCCACTCAATTGAGCTGCCCTGATATAGGGAACGATACTGCGCCACCTGACCAGACTTTGTCTCCACCGTAAGCTTGCCGTACAAGAGTGCTGCTGTCGCGTTCCCTGCGTCTCCAATCTGGAGTGGGGCGCCAGGATTGGTAGTACCGATACCAACGTTACCCGCGCTCGTTATTCTCATCCTCTCAGCATTGTTGGTATAGAAATTAATCGGCACCGCAGTGTCCGTGAGCAAATACGCTTCCGTACCATTTGTGCCCATATAAAATCCACCGCCCGCGTAATTTACGCGCAGATATTTGTCGGCGTTAGTTTGATTCCCCACCTGAAGCACGGATCCTGTTCCTGCAACAGTCAATGGTGAACCTGGTGTTGTCGTCCCGATGCCAACGTTGCCACCATTGACGAGCACCATTTGCGGCAAGCCCGAACCGTCCACCCATTGCAAGCGGTCTATTGAAGCAGTCTTTACATATTGCAACAGCTGCGAATTATTGTTACCAGAAATACCCGAACTAAACTGGATGGTACTAGTACCAGTACTACCGTTTGCCGTACCTATAGTAAGAGTCGGATTACTATTCGTACCGCCCGTAACATGCAACTTGCTTGAAGGGCTGTCGGTACCAATACCCACATTCCCACCAAACGCATTAAAGAAACTATTACCACCACCGGAAGAATCTATGCGCGCACCTTCAGAAGTGAAGTTGTCACTGTAGAAATGTATGAGACTTGCACCGTTACCAAACTCAAGGTTATTACCAGCATCGCGGATAGTAGACCCATATAGGTTGATGGTGCCGGCACCACCGTCTCCCACGGTGAGCATGGAAGAGTTGAGTCCCGTATCGTAGTACGCATAGAGCGTACGTACCTGAGTAACGTCACCACTGCCCGTGTCGTAGAGATAATACGCGCTCAGGTCTCCAACGGTACTCACATCAAATGTGCTTGCGTTTTGTACACCATTACCGAAATCGTTATCCGCATGGAATGCGACATGACCATCGTAATTAAATTCCGTAAGAAGATTATTAGAACTTGGGTTATATGTCCGGAATGTCCCGTCCCCTTCTACTCGGAATACGTCAAGACCAGATCCGCCGTTATCCATGACGCTAAGGCTTCCATTCACGGTAAGCATGCTCGTTGGTTCAGTGGTACCGATTCCCACCTGGCCGGACACGAGAAGACCCTGGCTAGGCGCTGCTGGAGACGGGAAGAAGCTGCTTCCAAAGCCTATAGAAACACTCCCCCCGACATCAAGATTGTTATTAATCGAGCCAACACCAATACCTACGCGTCCGGCATCCTGGAGGTACAAATCCCCCCATGCCACTCCTGGATTCAACACATTTATGTACCCCTTCATTGTTGACTTATTGAACCCAAAACGAAGACCGGCATTTGCATTTGTTGCGTTACTAAATATCACTTGCTGTGCATCAGTATCATGACTCGTATATGCAGGAAGCTCTACCTGGAATCGTCCCTGCGGACTCGTGGTTCCAATACCCACATTCCCTGTTGTACTCAAGAAAATTGTTGAGGTTGCAGAGACGGTGTTGGTGCCGCTGTAATACGGGAACTGACCAGCGGTGCCGGTGATGGCAGAGACCGCGCCACTGGTGAGTTGTGCGAGACCAGAGAGTGAAGTGGCGAGTGTGGTCTGGCCGGTGACATTGAGCGTGCCTGCGGTGATGTTGCCGGAAGCAGAGAGTGCGGTGGTTGAGGCAAACGAAACGGTGAGACGTGAGGCACTGCTGTCAAAGGTGAAGTTTGTAGAATCAGTGAAGAGGCCGCCAGTCGTGATGAACGGTACCCGGCCGCTGGTGAGGCCAGATACTGTGAGAGACGGTGTTGAGATGGTAGAGGTCGCGATGAGAGATTGTGCTGTGACGTTACCTGCAAAGTAGCCTGAACCGTATACACCGAGTTTTGCGGCAGGCGTGCTGGTACCAATACCTACCGTGCCATCACTCATGAATGACACGCCATCGGTGGTGGCACCGACACTGAAGCGGAGTGCGTCAGAACCAACTGCATTGATGTTTGCTACGGTGTTACCGTGTGAAAGTGATAAATACCTATTATTCGTGGTGTCGTAGATGACAAGCTGCGCGTCATTTGCACCACTCGTCTCTGACACCGTGAGCTTTGCCATAGGACTCGTGGTACCGATGCCGATGAAGCCGGTGGAGTCTATGGAGAAGCGGATTGGAATATCGGTATCGGCACCTGCACCACTTGCCTTCGTAGCAAAGTGCAAGCCACCGTATGACTGAGAACCAATACGCTGGTGCACAATGGCAGCGCCGATGTTTGTAGAGTCAGAAGATACCGCAAAACCAATACCGGTTCCTTGCAGGTTTGTGGCACCAGTGTTTGTAAGAGAAAGAAGTAACTCTGACACATCTACGTTCGTGCTGCCTGTAATAGCATTTCCGGTAGAACGAATATCAAGCGCACGACGCGTCGTTGCCGTACCGATACCAACCGACCCTGCAAAGGTTGACGATGCGGTGGTGGAAGTAGCAGTAAAGAATCCAGCAATCGCTTGGTTACCCAGTGACGATGTTCCTTCAACAGAAAGCTTGTACGTTGGTGTACTTGAAGCAATGCCTACGTTCCCTCCCGGTGCGAGATTAAGGTTCGTAGTACCACCCGTCTGTATGGTCTTCACACCGGTTGCAGATGAGAAGTTCAAGACACCTGTTGCGCCTGAGAGCGCGACTGTTGGATTAGCTATCGTTGCAGTACCCGTGGTAGCACCGAGATTTAGTGATGTAGCAGCACCGCCAATGTTGAGTGTTGTCGCAACCGTATTAAAGAGATTCTGTGCTGTCTGAGAACCAACAATGGTTGGGTTGTTAAGCGTCAACGTGCCGGTAGTTGCACCAAGCGCAAGGGTGGTTGCTGCCCCACCAATGTTAAGAGTCGTGGCAGTGGTATTGAAAAGATCAAAGCTTGTAGAGTCCGTGGTGAGTGATGTGGTGAATTGCGGAGACGTAGCAAATACCGCAAGACCACTTCCCGTTTCATCTGAGAGCGATGCTGCAAGCTGCGCAGAAGTGATTGACGATGCTGCTGTGCCATACAGCGTGCCAGATGTCGGCAGTGTTACATTCGTTGTTCCGGTAGTGGTAAGGGTGAGGTCATGTGCACCTGACCGGATGAAGGAGTTTGCACCAATGGTGTAGGTGGATGGAAGTATTGGAGTGCCGGTAAAGGTTGGCGAAGTGGAGAACACCAGGTTCCCCGTGCCCGTGGTACCCGTGACGGATGAGAGAAGGTTTGCAGCGGTGATAGTAGATACAAGATTCTTTGAGCCGTCGGTGGCGACGAGGCGTGAGGCGGTGAGGCCAGATACGGCGAGCGATGGCGTACTGATGGATGAGGTTGCGATGAGAGATTGTGCTGTGACGTTGCCTGAGAAGTATCCAGAGCCATCAACACCCAAGCGGGCGGCTGGTGTGGTGGTACCAATACCAAATGCGCTACTCATGAAGTAGCTCGTACCCGTACCACTTGCGCGAATAACACCACTTGTCGCATTTGGAAGTGACAAACCGGTGGTGGTGCTCAAAGAAAGCTGCAAATCAAGTGGTAAAAATATACGGAATGTACCGTTTGAGTTATCAATCTGCCAGTTTGCGCCTGGGTCACCGTTAAAGAGACCGACACGAGGTGTGCTATTGAACTTACCAACATACACACCCGCGTCAGTAGTGGATTCGTCAAAAGTAAAGAAGGGGCCTGAGGGAAGACCTCTAAAGCGGCCAATTCCATTAACATCAAGCACCTGTGTTGGTGCGTCAGTAGCAATACCGACCGCGCCTGAGTCAGTAATAATCACCGACGTATTTTCTGTTATAGAACCATCCCCTGGATCAGTTGGCGTATTAAAACGAAACTCCCCGTTCCTAGTTATATTAAACAAGGTAGCGCCATCGGGACCTGCACCAAAATCATCCGCCATGTTGAACGCATAATCACCATCTGCACCCGCAACAAAGAGTGGTTGGCCGTTTGGATTTCGTGAAGAGAAAGAACCGTCTCCTGTAATCTCAAACGCAAGTGCGCCACTTGATCCAAACACCTGCTGACTTCCCTGCACCGAGAGGGTTGCAGCTGAGGTAGTAGTACCAACACTCACTGTGCCACCTGCTGTTGCAAGGTATGCAGAACCGGTAGCAGAGATGGCTGTGGTGGAGGCGTACGGAACTGCAAGATTGTTAGTGGTGGCATTAAACGTGAGATTACTAGAGTCAGTAACCGCACCACCTGTGGTGATGTATGGAATACGTCCGGCGGTGAGGTTTGAAACGGTCAGTGTTGGTGTGGTGAGTGCACCAGTTGATGCGATGGTGGTGGTGCCCGTCTGCCCTGCGGCAAAGGTATTCGCGGTGAGAGTTGAGGCAAAGAGATCCGTACTGGTTGCGTTGGCGAGTGTCGTATTGCCCGTAAACGTTGGTGAATCTGAGAACACCAAGTTGCCTGTGCCGGTGGTACCGGTGACTGATGAGAGAAGATTTGCGGCAGTAATGGTGGAGACGAGATTCTTTGAGCCGTCGGTGGCGACGAGGCGGGAGGCGGTGAGTGTCGCAACGTTCGCGGTGCCTGTCACATTGACGTTGCCCGTGAGCGTATTCGTACTGCCAAGCGTGATACGTGTGGTACCTGACGAGTCAGCAATTTCGTTTCCTTGAATGCGCAGCTTGTCATTCACGGTGAGCGTATCAGAGGATACGTCGTACACTTCATTTTCTACACCAAGTGATCCCTGTATCGTTGTGTCGCCTTCCGCATCAACACGGAAACGCTCTACACCCGCAACCCCTATTGCAAAGAGGTTGTAGTTGGTGGATGCAGACGCAGGATTGATGAAGAGTCCTGCCTGCGTAAGGCCAGTACCAAGTGGTGTTGCCGTGAGCCACACTGGACCAGAGAACGTTGATGAAGCGGTACCCGTAACGAGCAGTGAGTTTTGTACTCGTACCGGGAAATCATTAAAGTCAAAACGTTTTGCAACGCTATCCCACTTAAGGATGGCGTTCGGTGTTTGCGTACCACGCGAGAACTGTAGTGAGGAATCTTCAGTGTCAGCCGTGGCGTTCGCGGTGTTGATGACAAACGTGCTTGATGCCGTACCACCCGCAACCAACGTATCCACCACAAGGTTGCCAGTATAAATATTGCCCCAGCGCAGCAACGCTGAGCCAAGGTCGCGGGTAAGGTCAGCGTCCGGCACCAGATTAGATGCGATACCTGCAGCCACCGTGAGTGTGTCAGACGACGCATTGCCGATAGTCGTGTTACCCAAGACTGAAAGATTGCCCGCGAGCTCGTTCGTACCTACCGCATTCGTTGAGTTAAAGAGACCAACAATCTGTATATCCCCTTCGGCATCAATACGCACGCGCTCAGAGCCATTTACCGCCACGCCAAGCAGTACGTTGTTGGTGCCGGCGCTTGCAGGATTTATATATACCGAACCCTGATTGATTCCCGTACCTTGTGGTGTCGCAAGGAATTGAATCTGACCAGTCGTTATGGAAGACGTGAGTGATCCGTTCACGGTAAGGGCACCACCGATAACGACGTCACCGGTTGCCGTGAAGTCTCCTCCCACCGTTGAGGATGCCTGCGCAACAAATCCTCCGGCAAGCGTAGAGAGGCCTGAGACACCAAGCGTGCCAGTTGCAGAGATGTTTGTTGTGGATGCGTTGGTGGTAGTAAGTGTGTTGGTTGATGCGTTAAACGTAAGTGTAGACGCATCGGTAATTGCACCACCGGTGGTGATGTATGGAATGCGACCTGCAGTGAGATTTGAAACGGTAAGTGCGGGCGTCGTGAGTGCACCGGTTGATGCGATGGTGGTGGTGCCCGTCTGCCCTGCGGCAAAGGTGTTTGCGCTCAACTGAGATGCAAAGAAGTTTGTACTTGTTGCGTTGGTAAATGAAAGTTGGTTTCCAAGCGAAAGTGTTGCGGTACCATCGCCATCATCCGTAACGGTAATCTGATTTGCGGTACCCGTAATCCATGACGTAAGCGCGGAAACAGCTGAGGCGATACCCGAACCATCAAGCGAGAGCAGACGTGAGGGTGTGAGTGAATCAAATCGTGCCTGTCCTGACACAATCAGGTTTGTCGTGCTTGCAGTTTGTGCCGTGAGCATCGTGGTGGATGCGTATGGGAAATGAGATGCGGTTGAGGAAGTTGCCGTAAAGAATCCAGCAATCGCTTGATTACCAAGTGACGAAGTTCCTTCAACGGAAAGTGTATAGGTTGGTGAGGTAGTGCCAATACCTACAAACCCAGTACCGTCGGCAATAACCATACGCGTCGTCTGATTACCAAACGAATCATTGCCTGTATTGAAAGTGATGCCGCCCCATGAACCAAAATTGAGGTAGTTGCCACCAGTGAGAACCGCCATACCACCGCGGAATATACCCGTGTTGTAGTACGGAGCACCACTTCCCGCATCGCCAAAGGCCAAGATACCCGCGTCTTCCGCTCCCTGAATGCGCACGAGCCCATTCACCTGCAATTTTGCTGCTGGTGATTCGGTACCAATACCTACCGCACCATCATTCGTCGCCAAATAGGCAGACGAACTTGCGGTGAGCATGGTGGTAGATGCATACGGAACAGTGAGGCGGTTCAGTCCTACATCAAACGTGAGATCTGCAGCATCACGCAAACGACCTGCAGTTGTTGCAAATGGCACACGTCCATCCGTGAGCGATGAGACATAGAGGTCAGTGGTGCTTGCGGTTTCTGCCGTGAGCATCGTGGTGGATGCGTAGGCGAACGTCGATGCAACGGTTGTTGACGTCGCAGTGAAATACTCAGCCTCTACTGGTCCAGAGACTGATATGGCACCGAAATTCATTGAACCTCCTACGTCCAGGTCACCGTCAATAACCGTATTGCCATGTACGGTAAGCAAATCAGTAGTTACTTCTGGTCCCTCAAAGGTTGAGCCAGTGATTGTAGAGTCCTCAATCGTTGAATCGGTTATGCGGCCATGACTAAATGATCCTTTTGAGATAGCAATGCCTTTATAGTCAAAGGGATAGATCGTGTCGAGAATGTCACCAAAGAGATCAGCACGCCATGCAACGAGCATGTTCTCAACATCGGCACGAAGCAGACCCTGCACGATGGTTTGTGGTGCATATGTCTGACGCACATGTTCAACTACCGTTTCAGGTTTCGTGGCTATCTCTACCGGAACCTCGTCCGTTGTTGCAGGTGCAATGACGGTCTTTACCGGTTCATGTATCGGTTGCTTCACCGCAACAATCTGTGCCTTTGGTGCAAACAAGAATGCAAGTGCGTTACCCGCGCGACTAAAGAGTCCGTTGATGGTGCGGTACGTCGCAAGTGCGGTACGTTCAGGAAGTGTGAACGCTGGTGTGGTTGGAAGCGGTGGCAAAATGTTTGCAGCAGAAGACGTGAACGATGCATAGGTTCCCGCAACACGAGTACTCAGAGCATCAGACGTATTCGCAAATGTTAGTGCCGTCTTGCCCGCAACACCCAGGAGCGTGTTCTCGATGGACGCAACACTCGGCAATGCGCGCACGCTACCAAATGCAACACGTACCGCATGTTCTGTTCCAGCTTCTACAGAAGCCATGCCATCTACGAGCGCAATGGATCCTGCGCGCAAGCCATACGAAAGTACATCAAGTGATGCGACAGATACGTTGTACGCACCGTGTGCACCCGTCTCCATACCAGAGAGCGCATACGTATTTGCGGCAAAGAGTGTTTCTCCAATTCCCTGTTCTGTCGCCGTAACTGCATCAACAAGTGCAAGGCTTTGTTCCGCCCAAGCTGTACTCAAATGTTTACCAAACGTAGCAGCTGCAAATGGTGTATTACCTGCAATGCGTGCTGCAGTATCACCAAGAGCGTACGTAAATGAAACGGCATGCTGTGGAGCTCGAGGAACCGTTACAACGTATGCATATACTGCGTTTTCATATGCGGCGACAATACGCGCCGCATGCGCATGCACCGTATCAAACACGGACAAGAACGTGCCACCAATCACCAGTGGTGCCTGTGGCGCGTAATCACGAGTACCGAGCGCCAGTGATACGGTTACTTCTCCCGCATGAGCAATAAGATTTTCGTATCCTGAAATAGCCGCAGCGATACCCGTGTATGTATGCACGCCAATAGCACGGTATACATTCCATGCCGCATGCGTAATGCCACCTCCTACCGCAACGGCAGTATCTTTTGGTTCAGAAACAACATGAGTGATTCCTGCAAGCAGATCTTTGGTTGAAAGAATATTTCTACTTGCTGCAGGCACGCGCGCAATGACTTTTGCATCTGAAGTGTACGCACCAAAGTATGCAAATTGTGTTGGAAGCGATGTAAAGCGTGATGCGCTTTCAGAAACCACAAATGCATTTATACCCGCGAGTGTTCGTGCAGGATACGTAACCTGATACGCACGTGCATCAGCAACACGTGCAAATGCTTCATGTGCAATGTCATGCGTAAGCAATGCAAATCCTTCTGCAGCATCGTCCACCACCGTACGCGCAACAGAAAACGCCTGGGACATACCCCCAGACGTTGAGGCATAGGCTGCTGTACCCGCAATCAATACTGCGGCGGCCATGGTGCTGACGTGCTTAAGCACAAACAACAGCTTGCTTTGGGCATCCACCACCGACGGAGTTACCCGTTCAACAATGCGGGACAGGCGTACCGGTACCGAACGGGCCTCACGGTATTCATGCTCGCGCGCACGCGCGGCCGTGCGCGCGAGCTCTTTCTTGTGTTCACCCTGGAGGGCAAGAAAACGCTCAAGTGAGCTTCGATTGATGAGCCAGGATCGCCCGACCCGTATGCGGGTGATTTTTTTCTCACGAGCAAGCTTCGCGAGGTAGTCAGGAGTGTAACCAAAAAGACGTGATGCTTCTTTCGTTGAGATGAAATTTGTATCAGGGAAAGAGCTCATGTCGTATATCCGAATTACCTTTATAATACCAAGTGATTACGGATATTTAGTGCATTTCATGTGTGGATAAAAATACAAAAAATATTTCGTCAGTAGACGATCATTTTTAAAAAATATTTCTGTGCAACTTTTCTCTAATTTTCTCTCGAAAAATTACTCGTTGATAGAAAATTTTATTCTCACAATTTCAAAACTAACGCTTTTTTATCCGAGATTATTACCTTGCTTATCCGAGACAAGAAATATATTTACTATAAGGCTCTTTAGAACGAGATGACTCCGCCGACGTATCGCATTGCGTGTGCCTGAAGACTGTTTGTAACTGGAACACGATCAAGAGCACCGGCGCCAAGTATTGAAGATGCAAGCGAGAGCCCTGCTATAGCTACAAAAATAGCCTCTAGAACAAGCGTAGAGCGCTTTGTACGTCTTCGTACCGGCTGTTCATGTACAACGTGCGCTGGGGGCATTTCTAGGGCTTCCCCGCGTATAGGAGCGGCGACAAAGCGATGGCTTCGGCCAATAGAAGGCTGAATTGTGCGTATAGTCTCTTCTATAGGGAAAATGCGGCTTATCGCTATAGGCTTTTCTTCTTCTGTAACAGGCTCTGATTCTTGGTGCATAATAGGAACAGTCTCGCCTTCAGGTATTTCTGGCTCTGAGGGCGCTGGTATCTCATCGACATAACGGTTTGAGAACCAGTTTTTCCAGGCTCGCTGTATGTCCTCTATCGCCTCGTCATCGTCTTTTGGTTCTTCTTCTAGAGTTTGTGGTATAGGAACATCAATTTCCTCAACGGTTTCAGCGAAAAGAGGCTCTTCGTCGGCAACATCATCTGATGTATTCAGTGTACTGGTATCTTGCGTGTCATATTCACCCGAAGCATCCTTTCCAAAGCGATGTTCACGCACAGAAGACTCAAGAATATACCAGTTACGACCAATGAGACGTGACTCAACACGTCCTTCACGACACAGCTGCCCAATATAGTCCTTTGCGTAGCCAGTTATCTCAGCTGCGCGCTTTGATGAAATAAACTCCTTGCCTTCAAGTGTGATCGTATCCATGCCCTCTAGTATACCGCCCACCTACACTCGCGCAAACGTGATTCCTTTATTTATGTGCGTTTCTTGTCTCGTCTCGCCTATCCGAGATTATAAAATCTATGCTTTGAGCATTTCTAGGAGGGTTTCCTTTATCACTGCTGGGTTGCCTGCACCTTTCATATGCCTCATTGATTGCCCTATGAGGAACTGCAGTGATGCTTCCTTGCCAGCACGGAATTCGTCTGCGATAGCTGCATGCTCGGTAAGCACCTCAGCAAGTGCTGTACGTATTGCTTCAGGATCACTCACCTGTGTGAACCCATGCTTGGCAGCAATGCTCTCTGGCTCCCCTCCTTCAGTAAGGAGTACTGCAAGCGTGTCTTTCGCACCACGTGAAGAAAGTTTATTGCTCGCAGTCATGCGTACAAGTGCCGCAAAGGTATCAGGGGTGAGTGTTTCGTACTCCTGTTCTTCTGCAACATTTTGTTTTGCATACCAACCCGCCGCGTCACTGATGAGATAGTTTGCTGCGAGACGTATGAGCGCACTGTCATTGGTAAGTGCTTGTATGACACCATCAAAAAAGGTTGCACGACGCGTTGATGCGCCAAGATATCGCGCTTGCGATTCTTCGAGTCCAAGTGATTGATACCGCTCCCGACGTTCGTGTGGCAATTCTGGAAGTGACGCACGAAGTGATTCGTCCGTAAATGCAGGCACCTCAGTACGCACTATCTTTGGCAAATCCGGTTCTGGGAAGTACCGGTAGTCAGCGCTGCCTTCTTTGCGGCGCTGATGGAATGTCGTGCCATTGTCTTCATTCCATCCTCGAGTCTCCTGCATCACCTGTCCACCCTCGTCAAGGAGTGCTGACTGGCGGGCAATCTCATATGCAATAGCACGCTCAACGGCACGGAATGAGTTCAGGTTCTTTACCTCCACTTTGGTACCGAAGGTGTCAGTTTTAGAAACAGAAATATTTGCCTCGATGCGCATCTCTCCTTTTTCAAGATTCGCATGCCCTGCACCAAGCGTGCGCAATAGCAACTGCAACTCGCGTGCAAACATACCTGCAGTCTCTGCGTCATGTATGACAGGCTCAGTAACGAGTTCCATGAGTGGCACGCCCGCACGATTGAAATCAACAAGCGATGTGCCGCCCTCATGTGACGAGCGCGCAGTATCTTCCTCAAGATGCACGCGGGTAATGGCAACACCAGCGAGGGAACCACCAAGAACGAGCGGGTGCTCGTACTGACTAATCTGATATCCCTTCGGAATATCTGGATAGAAATAATTCTTGCGATCAAACTCGCTCCACGGGGCGAGCGTGCCACCAATAGCCATGCCGACACGAAGTACCTGTCGAATTGCCTCAGCATTTGCTGCGGGAATTGCTCCAGGATGCGCCATACACACCGGGCACACGTGTACGTTTGGACGCGCCTCATCAGGGTCGTTCTTACACGCACAAAACATCTTGGTCGCGGTGGCCAATTCTGCGTGTATCTCAAGCCCGATAGTCGGACGATAGGTCATATAAAGCCCAGTATGCGCTAGTCCTATGGGTAGGCGCAAGTCAGTTATGCCTTGGTGGCAAACCGCTTCGCAAGCATGTCCGAGAACTGTTTCAGGAGCGCTGAATCCTCCACCGACACAGAGACAACCTCCTTCCCTGAGGCCTTTTTGAGGGTGGCAATTGCCACGTCCTGCTCTTCTGGAAGCAGTAGATCAACTTTGGAAAGCACGACGAGCTCGTCTTTAGCAGCAAGCTCAGGGTTGAATGCTTCAAGCTCGGTGCGTATTGCAGTATATGCCCCTGCAAGGTCTTCTTGCTCTGCCGAGATGAGATGTATAAGAAATCCGGTACGTTCTGTGTGCTTCAAGAACTTAGATCCAAGTCCTCGCCCAGCCGAGGCACCTTCAATAAGCCCAGGTATGTCGGCAATAATGTAGCCATAGAAGTCGCCGAGATGCGGATCAAGAGTAGTAAATGGATAGGCACCTACCTTTGATTTTGCACGGGTAAGCGCGTTGAGGAGTGATGATTTACCGGCGTTTGGATATCCAATAAGCCCTGCATCCGCGATAATCTTGAGTGACAAGGTAACATCTCCCACTTCCCCTGGCTTGCCATCGGTCTGCTGTGTTGGGTTCTGATTTGTTGGCCCCTTGAAGCGCACATTCCCCTTCCCGCCCAGGCCACCCTTAAAGAGCACAATACGCTCCCCTTCAGATATCACCTCATACTGTCGACCATCATCAAGTGCTGCAACGGTACCAACCGGCACCAAGAGTTCGTAATCATTTCCGTTTGCACCGTATCGGTTATCGCCCTCACCTGGGTTGCCAGGCTCTGCGCGAAACTTCTTTTCGAAGCGAAAGTTTGAAAGCGCCGCAAGGTCACGTACGCCTACAAGCACCACATTGCCGCCATTGCCGCCATCACCTCCTGAAGGTCCGCCTTTCTCCTTTCCCTTTGCATGGAGCCACCTAACGACCCCATTGCCGCCTTTTCCCGCCTCTGCCCGTATTCGTACTTGGTCGATAAATGCCATATAGGTCTCACACTAAACGGTATTGGGGTAAGAGTAAAGCCGACCCTCCAGATCGGCTGTACATTGAGGTGAGTATTTCCCTGTACCGATTACACAATTTCCCAGCCCTCACTGAGCAACGATTCTGCCTTTTTGTATTTAAGGGTCTGTGTTTCAGCTCCTCTTTTAATAGTTACCGTGTCATTTCGGTTCGGTACCACATCTTTGGTGATAGGTGTTTTTGTAGCATCCTCGTCTCCGTTCTCTCCTATGGCCACCATACGTGCACGCACCTTCTCCTCTTCTTTGCGGATACGTGCATCATCCGCCGGCATAATGCGTGGCAAGGCCTCGCCCACGGCACGAGCAATATCTCCTTCCATCTGACGGAATCGTATGAGCCCTTCGCGGCGATACTCAATAAGTGGATCACGTTGACCGTACGCACGGAGCGATACCGAACGACGCAGATACTCCATCGTCTCAAGCTGCTCAAGCCAGAACGCATCAGTCACCTGAAGCACCAACCGACGCAAGAGCGCAACAAACGCCTCGGCCCCAATCTCTGTCTTCTTTGCCTCATAGGCGGCAAGTGCGGCAGCATCTTCCTGTATAAACCCACGCACCGTCTCCTCAACCTCTTCTGCAGAGCCGATGAGTGCTGCGCGACGACGCGCATACACCGCAAGACGCTGGGTATTGAGCACATCGTCATACGCAAGCACCTGTTTACGCGCATCAAAGTTATGACCCTCAAATTGTTTCTGTGCACGCTCAAGAGAGCGGGTAATCATCGGGCTGGTGAGTGCTTCATCTTCTGGTATACGGAAGGTGCCCATCACCTTCTTTACAAAGTCTCCTGCAAAGATACGCATGAGCTTGTCCGTAAGGCACACATAGAAGCGGGTATACCCTGGATCTCCCTGACGACCTGAGCGGCCACGAAGCTGGTTGTCTATGCGGCGTGCCTCGTGACGCTCGGTACCAATAACCGCAAGCCCCCCAAGCGCGCGTACCTCGTCACGCTCCGCATCAGAAGCGAGCGCGCCACCGAGCTTAATGTCCACACCACGACCAGCAAGGTTGGTGGCAACGGTTACCTGCCCCTTCTTACCTGCATTTGCGATAATCTCACCTTCACGCTCGTGATTCTTTGCATTCAACACTTCATGCACTATGCCAGCCTCAGTGAGAAAGTGACTTACCACCTCGTTGTCTTCAATAGATACGGTACCGATAAGTACCGGCTGCCCCTTTTCATAGAGAACCTTCACGTCACGTGCCACGGCACGGTATTTCCCTTCTGCCGTTTGGAAGATGAAATCGTCTTCATCAATACGCTGCACCACACGATTCGTTGGCACCACCACTACGTCGAGCGCATACACGCTGTAAAACTCTTCTTCTGATGAGAGCGCGGTACCGGTCATGCCCGCAAGCTTCTCGTACATGCGGAAGTAGTTCTGGAAGGTGACGGATGCATAGGTGCGGGTCTCCTG
>JAHFMT010000029.1 GCA_023267735.1 Candidatus Kaiserbacteria bacterium | reverse complement strand
TCAGCATCTTGCGTAGATATGTCCCCGTATGAGTGTCAGTATCTGCCACTTCTTCTGGTGTTCCCTTTGCAACAATCTTGCCACCGCCTGAGCCACCTTCTGGACCAAAATCAATAAGCCAGTCGGCGCATTTAATGAGATCAAGGTTGTGCTCAATGACCACTACAGTGTTTCCACGACGTACCAGCTCCTGGAGAATATCAATCAACCTACGTACGTCTTCATAGTGAAGCCCTACCGTCGGTTCATCAAGGAGGTAAATGGTTTTGTTGGTGGTTGGACGATATAGCTCTGATGCAATCTTCACGCGCTGAGCTTCACCACCAGAAAGTGTGGTAGCTGATTGACCAAGAGTGAGGTACTCAAGACCCGTTGCCTGAAGTGATGCGAGACGCTCTGCAATAGCCGGAATGTCTTTAAAGAAAGCCGCTGCTTCTTCAATAGTCATCTCAAGTATTTCAAAGATGTTCTTGCCTTTGTACGTAACTTCCAACGTTTCTTTCATGAAGCGTTTGCCGGAACATACGTCACAGGTCACATATACCGTTGGCAAGAAGTGCATTTCAACTGACACCACCCCGTTACCCTGACACGCTTCACAGCGACCGCCTGGTACGTTGAATGAGAAGCGTCCTGGCTTCCAGCCGCGTGCACGTGCTTCGCTGGTAGCAGAGAACAGATCACGGATATGGTTAAAGGCACCGGTATAGGTGGCAGGGTTTGAGCGTGGCGTACGACCAATAGGAGACTGGTCAATGAGCACGGTACGCCCTGCGTACTCGGTACCGGTAATAGAGGCGCAGTGCACGGCTTCTGCTTCGCGCTTGGTATAACGATTGGCAAGGTTCTTGTAGAGCACGTCATACAAGAAGGTTGATTTACCTGAGCCCGATACTCCCGTGATACATACCAGTTTTCCCAGTGGCACATCAATATTTTGGTTCTTGAGGTTATGCAGCGTTGCACCCTTTATCTTGATGCTGCCCTTTTCACTGGTGCGGCGAGTCTCAGGTACAGGGATGGAATCTTCTTCACGCAGGTATGCGAGCGTCTTAGAGCCAGAGGTGTTCTTTGGTGCGGTAAGGAGGTCATCAAGCCACCCAGCCGCTATAATCTTGCCACCGTGTACACCTGCTCCAGGACCAACATCTACGAGATAGTCAGCAGCATAGATGGTGTCTTCGTCATGTTCCACTACGAGAATAGTGTTGCCGAGCTCTTTTAAACGAAGGAGGGTCTTGATAAGACGATCATTATCACGCTGATGCAACCCAATGGTTGGTTCATCAAGCACATAGAGGGCGCCAGTAAGACCAGAGCCAAGCTGGGAGGCGAGGCGAATACGCTGCGCTTCACCACCGGAAAGTGTTGCCGCGGAGCGGTTAAGGGTGAGATATTCCAGACCAACGTTCAGCATAAAAGAAAGACGTGCAGATATCTCACGCACGATAGGTACGGCAATATCCTGCTTCATCTCTGAGAGCACGAGGTTGTCTATGAAATCCTTTGCGTCCTGAATAGACATAGACGTGAAGTCCACGATGTTAATACCCAAACTGTTCTCACCCTTCTTTACCTTCCCTGCACTCTTCAGATACACGCGAAGTGCCTCAGGACGCAGGCGCTTACCCTCACAGGTCTTGCACACCGCTTCAGAGAAGAGCGACTCCGTACCAAGACCGTTACAAGACGGACACGCACCGTACGGTGAGTTAAAGGAGAATAAGCGTGGTTCTACTTCAGGGAATGACATACCGTCTTCTGGGCAGATGAACTTAGCAGAGAGGGTTTCTACCGTGCCGTCAGCGTGCTCAATCTTTACTAACCCGTCTGCCTCTTTAAGCGCAAGCTCCAGTGCCTCTGAAAGGCGCTCACGGGCTGCTGATGCATTCTTCGCAAAGTCAGATACATAGACACTGTCTACCACCGCATCAATATCGTGCCGCTTGTTTCTATCCAGCTCAATCTTCTCGCGCAGGCGATGTGGCTTGTTATCAATAAGCACCTTTTCATATCCCTTACCCAGGAGGTCATAGAGGAGCTGGTAGTACTCACCTTTGCGTCCCACTACCACTGGTGCATAAATAGTCACCGCACTCTTATCAATAGAAACACCCATCACGCTCTCACTCTTGCCGGCACGACGGCTGTCCACTTTCGCAAGCACCATCTTAATCATCTCTTCTTTTGAAAGACGAATGATAGGTACATCGTGGTTTGTACAGTATGGCTGGCCAGCACGGGCATACAGCACGCGCAGGTAGTCATATATTTCTGTGACCGTTGCTACCGTTGAGCGTGGGTTGTTAGAGCGACTCTTCTGGTCAATAGAAATAGCAGGAGAAAGACCGGTGATGTCATCAACATCCGGCTTCTGCATCTGGTTAAGGAATTGGCGAGCGTATGCAGAAAGAGATTCCACATAGCGACGCTGCCCTTCGGCAAAGATAGTATCAAACGCCAAGGAGGACTTACCTGAGCCTGAGAGACCGGTGATAACGGTCATGGCACCACGGGGCATCTCTACAGAAATGTTCTTAAGGTTGTGGGTGCGTGCACCTTTCACGGCGATCCAATCGCTTCCATGGTGGTGCTTGTCATCCTTCTTGTGAGGCTTTGCCATATAGGTTTTCCCATCCTTGGCGGGACGGGTACGGTCATAGACTAACATAATCAGCACATATTCGGTATGGAATGAGAACGTTGACTTTCCAGTCCCGAAGCGTACCTTTTGTACAGGTGTTTCTTAACAACAAGCAATCTTGGGAGCAATCCCGTGCCTAGGAGGGCATCATGTCAGAGGACCGTATTGTGTCATTGGATCACGAGAATTCTCCGGAATGGTTTTACCTTGATTTCCTACCGGTCGATCCTCCGTGCATTCTCATCGGAATTGCACATCCTCCCCTGCGTTGGCTCAAGGAGAACTTGGCCAAGTATCGGATACGCGAAATGTGCGAGAAGCGTCTTGGTGAAGAGTTTCTCGCCGACTACCACCAGCCATGGGGATTCGGCGGGATCCTGGTTCCCTACAAGCACAAACCCGGAGCGCCGTTTCTGGAATACACCATCACCATCCCGCCCTTTGAAACACTAACCGAGCAGAAGTGCTCGGAGTGTAAGGGCAGGGGTAAGCGTGACGGCATGAACTGCCTGTACTGTGATGGTGTCGGAAAGAAAATGGAACGCGATTGGACTCGTGTGAACCGTGTGGCGGCAACGCTCATGGTCCTCGGTGCCATCATCGACAAGCCCTTGATGGCCTGAACACGAAACACGAGCAGTTGCTCTCCGTGGATTTGGGTTGTGTAGACGTGCACTACATCGGTGCCGTGCTTGGAGAGGCGTGTGCAAACCACTTGCGTGGCATGTACGAAGATCCTCAGTTCATCCGTTCCGCACTGAAAAGTGCCCACCTTGCCATGTGCCCAAGCTACAAACGCTTTGGCGACTACCATTTCAAGGCGCGTATCGGAAGTGGAGGTCAACTCATCATGGACGTGCCTGGCGATGCTTGTGGTCTTTATGTGTCTGGACACGGGCTCGAGAGAGGCCACGGACCCATGCGGCTTGACTGTCACAACGTTGATCAACCTATTCAGTCCCTCGCGTTGTTCGCTGGCCTTGCCGCCTTCTCTGGTCACGTTCGAAAGCTGCTTTACGGGTAAAAGTGAGCAGCGGTGTGCAAAAAGCTGGACTGCAAGGTCCAGCTTTTTATAAATATGTTCGGTACGCGATCCTTGTTTACTTAAGCAGGAACTCTGCACGCACTGTTACCATCACGTCCTTATTCTTACTGGTGGTGTCATAGGAGCCGTAGTCGCTCACATCAATACCCCCTTGTGGGAGCACCTGCACTACCCCACTTGCCGAAGACTTAAGCGAGCCAACTGACTGACCAGAGTCTTTTGCGATAGCTTCTGCACGTGCCTTTGCATCTTTAATTGCTTCTGAGAGAAGGGTCACTCGTGTCTCGCTGAGGTTTTGGTAGGTAAGCTGAAGACCATTCGTCGTTACCGTGTATCCACTACCGGCAAGTGGCGCAACGCTGTTTGCAAGCGCTGAAAGCTTATCAACATCTTGGCTACGTACGATAATATCGCGGTATACGGTATAGCCAATAAATATTGGCGCACTGTTTTGTGGATAGGTGTAGTCCTGATTTACCCACGCCGCAGGAGTCTCTACGTTCTCCATGCCCTGTGATTTTAGATACGTCAGCACCTTCTCCTTTGCTTTATCAAGCGTATCCAAACCACTCTGTTGCCCGTCAGGACTGGTCTTTGTTTCAAGGTGAATAGTCCAGATGGCAAGATCAGCGACCACTGAGGTGCGTGCAGAACCGGTTACAGAAATAGTGTTATTTGCGCTCTTTATATTGTATGCCGTTACTGCGGCGATGATGGTAACAACGAGTGCGGCAACAATAGCACCGATGATAATAATGGTTGCGGCGGCAACACGCGGCTCTTCGTAGTTAAAAAGTTTACGGTAGTTCATACCTGCAGTATAGCGTATGCATCCCTATGATATACAACGCCCCCTCGCAGGTTTTCACCTACAAGGGGGCTGTGTCAGAAGTTCAAACGTCGAATAAAAAGACCAAGCACCGGAATATGCCTCAGAACACTGCTCACCACGAAGGCAGGCGTATTGCCGTAGAAGCGACTGCCGGCCACGCTCGCATAAATGGACAGAAGCGTGCCTGCGCCGTACCAGATACAGAACACGTACGGTGAGATACGCCCCAAAAGCAGAAGCGGCACCGCAGTCGCTGCAAAGGACATACCTGCCTGCACGCCCCACTCCGCTTTTTCCTTTACTGAGGTGGAATTGAATTCCTCCTTGAACAACCACGAGACGAAGTACTTAGCCACTGCAGGTATGATGGTAGAAAGCAGAAGGGTCCAGAACAGTGCCGCGTATATTACGGGCCAGGAATCAAGCAACCGTACTGCTGCGCAAATCGAGAAGTACAGGCTGATGAAGATGTTCCATTTCTTCACGTGCGAAAGCATATACGCCTCCAAACATTATTGAATGACAACAGGTCACCCAATCCCAGAGCCATTAAAGACTACCCGTCGTATTTGTCAAAGTTATGCGTGCTTGCCTGCCACAAACCCCGTGGTCCAGCACAACTGCAGTGAATATCCTCCCGAGGGACGATTAACGTGCAGCAAGTCCCCTATCACAAACAAATTCTGTATCTTCTTGGAGCGCATGGTGCGGGTATCTATCTCCTCAAGTACCACACCCCCGTCAGCAACTACGGCACGATCAAATCCCATCAATCCTTCAATGGTAACGGGAAGTGCTTTGATGAGGTGAACCAGCTTCTTGCGGTCTTCTTTGCGTACAGAGTGCACCTTTGTTTCTGAATCAATCTCTGGCAAGAGTGAAAGGATTACTGAGCTTGTGCCTGCCGGCAGAAACTCTTTCGCAACATTGCGTAGTGTCTTGTTTTTGTGCTCTTCAAATATCGCCGTGATATGTGCATCAAGTGCACCAATATCCATTGCTGGATGGAGGTCAATCTTTGCAGTCACCACCCCTTCTTGAAGCATGTCTGCTACTTTCCCGGCAAGGTTGAGTACGGTAGGACCTGAAATACCGAAGTGGGTGAAGAGTATGGAGCCAGTCTTCGCGACCTTCTTCGTACCGTTTACATACAGGGTTATCTTTGCTGCAGGTGCACTTTTGCCTGAAAGCTCTTTCACCCAATTCTCTTTTACTCGTAGTGGCACAATCGTTGGTGAGGGTTTCTGTACCGAATGACCAAGTGCCTTGAGCCACGGAAACGCATCTCCCCGAGAACCAGTTTCTGGATGGGAGAATCCTCCGGTTGAAAGAATGTATGTATTTGCAACATAGGTATCTTTCCCTACCACCACCCCAGTGATGGTGTTCTTGTCACTCAGTATCCTGTCTACCTTTGCTTTCGTGCGCACCGTCACCTTCCCCTGCTTCAGGTATGCTTCAAGGGTGTGTACGACGTCGGTAGCATTCTGGCTCTTCGGAAATGCGCGGTTGTTTGCTTCAATCACCAGTGGCAGATTGTGCTCCTCAAAGAATGCAAAGGTGTCTTTCACGCCAAACTGAGAGAATGCAGAGTACAGAAATGATTCAGCTTTGCCGTAGTGCGCGAGGAGTTTCTTCTCACTCATCTCGGCATTGGTAATGTTGCAGCGACCACCACCGGTGATACGCAGCTTCTCACCCAACCGTGCGTTTTGTTCAAGCAACACAACCTTCTTGCCCATAGATGCAGCTTTTCCTGCCGCCAACATACCTGCGGCGCCACCACCGATCACAAGCACGTCTGTGCGTATCTCTTGCATACTTAGTGCACAAATAATGCCAGTTTCTCCTGTTTACGCCAGCTCTTTATTTCCGCTTCACGTTTTGAGGCCTCTGACCGATTTGCGTATTCTTCTTGATACACAATACGCACGGGTTCTTTTGCCCGAGTATATTTAGCCCCGGTGCCAGAGGTGTGCTCAGCAAAACGTCGTGCCACATCAGTGGTTATGCCCGTATACAGCGACCCATCTTTGCATTCAAGTAGGTATACGAAGTACATATCACCGCAGCACCCCAGCAAGATCGGTGCGTGGTATGGAAAGTGTAATAGCGCCTAGTGCTCCAGGCCCTACGGCATATTTATCAAAGTAGATGGTGAGATCATCATTACTCAATGACCAGCTACCAAAGGAATCAAAGGTGAGTGCGGCTACATCTTCTGGGAACAGTGTCGCTCCTTCATGTTCTTTTGCCCAAGTCCCAAGATGGGTGCGGACCAGTTGGGTGAAGGCCTCGTGTTGATTAGGAGCAATAACGTCTGCAAGCGTAAGGAGCGCGCCGCCCTTCTTTGGTGAGGTAAATGTGGCGTACATGCTCATACCATTTGCACCACCTGAGTATGCGTACTCACTTACGACAATAGTCTCCGTACCAGTGCTCTCTACAACAGAAGCTTCAATGCCTAATTCATAGTGTCCTACCGGTACCTCAGTACCAAAGTGCTCACGCAAGGCAGGTACCTCTTCATTTGCACGAAGACGGAAGGCCTCTAGACGTTCCATAATATGCGCCTGTGCTGCTGTTGCCGCGACACTG
>JAHFMT010000006.1 GCA_023267735.1 Candidatus Kaiserbacteria bacterium | reverse complement strand
CCGTGTGCACCGGTGGCGTACGTTGCGAAAAGATGTCGGCGTATCTCATGAAAGAAGGATTCACCAATGTGCACCAGCTGCACGACGGTATGCATGGATACATGGAGAAATATCCTGGGAAAGACTTTGATGGGGCGCTGTATACGTTTGATAACCGACTGACGATGCACTTTGGTGGGGAACGTACGATTGTGGGTACCTGTCACTTCTGTAATGCGCAGACCGAGCAGTATGTGAACTGTGCAAACAACGGGTGCCATCTCCACTTCTTGGTGTGTGATGCGTGTAAGGGAGATGCGGGAACGTTTTGTAGTGAGAAGTGTAAACAAGTAGTGGCGGTGTAGCTGGTACACTGTGCGTATATGCACAAAATTACCCCGCACCTTTGGTTTAATACGCAAGCAAAAGAAGCCGCTGAGTTTTACACCACCGTCTTTCCCGATACCGTTATCACCAACATCACGACGCTCTCCAACACCCCTTCAGGAGATGCGCACCTGGTGTCGTTTAGTATTGCCGGTCAGCCATTCATGGCGATAAGTGCAGGGCCACTGTTCAAACCAACACCGGCTATTTCATTCTTTGTGAATATTGATCCTTCAAAGGTAGCGAATGCAGAACAGGAAGTGGATAGGTTGTGGGGGAAGTTGATTGAGGGAGGGAAGCCACTTATGGAGATTGGGGCGTATCCATTTAGTAAGCGATATGGATGGGTGGAGGATAAGTACGGGGTGTCGTGGCAGATCATACTCACTAACCCAGAAGGAGATGCACGACCATACATTGTGCCGTCCCTCATGTACGTCGGTGCCGTTGCGGGACGTGCAGAAGAAGCAATTGATTTCTATTGCTCCGTCTTTACTGACTCAGTGCGCGGTATCACCGCCCGCTATCCTGCTGGCATGGCGCCTGACAAAGAAGGCTCACTCATGTACGCAGACTTCCGTATTAACGATACGTGGTTTGCTGCTATGGACAGTGCGCATGACCACAAGTTCTCCTTTACCGAAGGCGTCTCCCTTATCATCACCTGCGATACCCAAGAAGAGATAAATCATTTCTCTGACAAGCTTTCTGCAGATCCTGCAGCAGAGCAGTGTGGATGGGTGAAGGACAGGTTCGGCGTGTCATGGCAGATATCACCGGCAGTTATGGGCGAGATGATGCAACACGGTACTCCCGAGCAGGTTGCACGGGTTACCCAAGCGTTTTTACCTATGAAGCGTTTTGATATCAAAACCCTGGAGGCCGCATACGGTGCGTAGTTTGTAGTCACGCGGTATGATGGTGCGTATGAAGAAGAAACTTACGAGTGTGTATATGAAGGTGTGGGCGTTTGCAAAGCGTCGTCCCGTAGTTACGGGTATCGCGGTAGTCGCCGTTCTTGCGATTGGCTTTTTGATATTTGGACACAGTAGTAACGGGAAAGAACAAACCGTTGCCGTTACTCGTGGCGCATTTGTGCAGCAGGTATCCGTATCAGGAAAGGTAGTGGCAGCACAAGAAGTAGACTTGGCGTTTCCTGAAACAGGGCGTGTAGAGAGCATTACGGCGAAAGTAGGCGATATGGTGTATGCCGGTCAGCCACTTGCCAGTCTTTCTATGGGCACCCTCCTTTCTGACTTGCGTTCTGCGCAAGCGAATCTTGCGCTGCGCAAGGCAGAAGCAGGAAATGCGGTAACGAATGTGACAAAGGTGAAGGCAGAACAGGAAGCGCAGGTACAAAGTGCCTATGCAAAGCTGCTCTCCTCATCACTTACCGCAGTGCCACGTTCTTCAACCTACACCGTAGAAGCACCAACCATTTCTGGACTCTATACCGGTGCTGAAGGTACGTATGAGGTGCGCATAGAGCGCGGGGTAAACGCTGATCAGTATCGTCTCATCACATTTAACTTGGAACGCACGCCCGAGATAGACATTCTCAAGAATCAGGCAACACCGGTAGGTACGCGTGGTCTCTATATTTCTTTCTCAAATGATATGGGCGCATACGTGGGTACCACCTGGCTTATTCAGATACCTAACGTACGTGCTGCCGTGTATGCTGCAAACTATCACGC
This sequence comes from Candidatus Kaiserbacteria bacterium, assembly GCA_023267735.1. Taxonomy (GTDB): domain Bacteria; phylum Patescibacteriota; class Minisyncoccia; order Phycocordibacterales; family Phycocordibacteraceae; genus C7867-001. The sequence goes on along the minus strand of JAHFMT010000006.1, from coordinate 23,857 downwards.
ATACCAAGAAGCACTTCAGACACGCGACCGCATAGTGGCACAGGCAGAGGCGGAGCTTAACAGCACCAGTGGTACTGCAGTACTTGATGCACAGATTGCTCAAGCTGAGGCAGAGGTGGCACGTATCAATGCGTCTATTAATGAGCGTATATTACGTGCACCGTTTGCCGGTGTTGTGACTATGGTTGATATCAAGAATGGTGGGGTGGCGTCTCTCAACACACCTGCTATCTCTCTTATGGCAGCCGATACGCTCCAAGTAGAGAGCTATATTCCTGAGATACACGTCTCACTTATTGAGCGCAATGATGCGGCTGTGGTAACACTTGATGCGTATGGTACAGAGGTACCTTTTACCGCAAACGTAGTATCCATTGATCCTGCAGAAACGGTTCGTGATGGCGTCTCTACGTACCGCACCATTCTCGCGTTCCCGCAAAAGGATGGGCGTATTAAGGCAGGCATGACCGCAAACGTACTCATTACCACTGAAGAGAAGGATGATGTGCTTTCAGTGCCGCAGGGAGTAGTGACGTCTAAGAACGGCAAACGCTTGGTGCAGGTAAAGGAAGGAGAGGAAACGGTATCCCGTGAAGTAACGGTGGGTGGAGTATCGTCTGTTGGCAACATTGAGATCCGCTCAGGACTCTCTGAGGGTGAGCAGGTTGTGGTGCCTGCGCGCTAGTGGGTATGTGGAGCTGGCTTAACGTACGCATAGGATTCTTCCTCGCCACACGCCAGCTTCGTCGTGCATCACTGTGGACGACCTCACTCATCATCTTTGTGATGGTGCTAACGTTCCTTAACCTGGTGGTGGTATCCGGTATCTTGGTGGGCCTTATGCAGGGTGCTATTGATGCGGTACGCACCAAGTACACCAGTGACGTCATTGTCTCTACCCTTGATGACAAGCGATACATAGAGAATGCACCAAGTGTCATCTCACTCATCAAGACCCTTCCTGAGGTGGAGGCACTGTCTGCTCGGTATCGCCAAGGCGGTACCCTTGAGGCGAACTACAAGACACGCAAAGACTCTGACAAACCAAACACCGCACCTGCGGTGGTAGTGGGTATTAACCCCGAAGAAGAGAATAGTGTGACGGGTATTGCGGGGGATCTCATTGAAGGCGAATTCCTTGCGCCAGGAGATTATGACAAGGTGGTGCTGGGTAACTACTTGCTCACGCAGTATTTCCCGATAGAGACCCCTGGGTTTACCACCTTGGATAACGTAGGTATTGGTACCAAGATTCGTTTGTCGGTAGGGGACGTGACCCGTGAAGTAGAGGTGAAGGGTATTATCAAGAGCAAGGTAGATGAGATTGCCATGCGTGCGTTCATGGTTGATTCACAGATGCGTAGCCTCATCGGCAGAACCGATGGCAATGTGGCAGAGATTGCGGTGCACGTAACCCCAGGTACTGATCCTGCGGTCGTGCGTGATGCCATATTGCTACGTGGCGTGGGGCAGTATGCCAAGGTACAGACCTTTGAAGATGCACAGCCAAAGTTTCTTCGTGACATCATTAATATGTTCAACATGCTTGGTGCGGGCTTTAGCTCCATTGGGTTGGTGGTCGCCTCCATCACCATCTTTATCGTGATCTTCATTAATGCCATTACCCGCCGCAAGTACATCGGTATCTTGAAAGGTATTGGTATCCATGGACGTGCCATTGAATACTCATATGCCTTCCAATCAATCTTCTATGCGGTTATCGGTTCTGGTATTGGGTTGGCGCTCGTGTATGGCGCACTCGTGCCGCTCTTTCTTGCACATCCAATTAACTTCCCGTTCTCTGACGGTATCTTGGTAGCACCACTTGGGCAGACCATGTTCCGCGTTGCACTGCTTATCGTCTCCACGGTGATTGCCGGCTATATCCCTGCGTGGATGATTATTCGCAAGAATACGCTTGATTCTATTCTTGGCCGCTAATATCTACGTATGCTTGAAACCAAACAACTCAGGAAATCATTCAAAGACGGCGGTACCGAAACGCACGTGCTGAAGGGCGTGGACTTTCTTGCCAACGATGGTGAGTTTATCTCCATCATGGGCAGAAGTGGTGCCGGCAAGAGTACGTTCCTTTATCAAATGAGTTTGCTTGATGACCCCACCGGTGGCGAGGTGATTATTGATGGGCACGATACCCATCTCATGACACCTGAAGAGAAGATGCACTTCCGCTTGAGGAAGTTTGGCTACGTGTTTCAAGACTACGCACTCCTTCCTGAACTTACTGCCGTGGAGAACGTCGCACTTCCTCTCATGATGGCGGGCAAGACTAAGCAGCAGGCATACAAAGAGGCGGAGGTGGCACTCACCCGTATGAAGCTGGGACATCGTCTCGGGAATCTTCCAAGTCAGCTCTCTGGTGGCGAGCAGCAGCGTACCTCTATTGCGCGTGCGGTGGCGCATACCCCAAAGATTTTGTTTGCGGATGAGCCGACGGCCAACCTTGATAACGAGTCATCACGTATTGTGATGGATATCTTTAAGGAGCTGCACGCAGCAGGACAGACCATTATCATGGTGACCCATGAAGAAGAGTTTGCGAAACAAGCCGAGCGTATTGTGCGGTTGGATGATGGACGTATTACGTCTGATGAGCGGATGCGCTCGGTGTAGTTGACCAAATAAGGCATTTCTGGTATGGTGTGGAGGTCTAACTTTTCTCCCACGCGTATCGCGTTGGTGGTGCCGAAACGAAGCATCAATATCTGAGAGACGTTCGACGCTTCGTGCGGCCGTCTCTTTTCTTATTTGATACGGCACTACTAATCAGGTGTTGGCACGACACCATTATCTATATATATGGCAATGCAATTCATTCGCTATGGACAGCCCCGCAAGGACGGTCCTGGCGGCAAGTTTAGTCGTGGGGGAAGCCGTTCAGGCGGTAGCTCTCGTGGTGGTAGTTCTTCAGGTCCTCGTTCTGAGGGTCGTTCTGAGCAGCGCGGCGAAGGCCGCGGTTTTGGTGGTGGTCGCCCAACAGGCGGTAGCCGCTTCCATGGTGGCTCTCGCGCCGGTGGTCCTCGTCGCTTCTCGGGTGGTGGTAACCGCTTCGGTGGTTCTCGTGGCGGGCGTCGTCCAGAACCACGTCTTGATGTGACGCAGTTTATTAATAAGACAGTGGTACAGGAAGAGGTGCAGGTGTTTACGCCTGAGCACCGCTTCGTTGACTTTGCTATCGGCGATGCGCTCAAAGAGAACATCGTCAAGAAGGGTTACGTGACCCCAAGTCCTATTCAGGATCGTGCCATTCCGCACATCCTTAAGGGTGAGGACGTTGTAGGTATCGCAAACACTGGTACCGGTAAGACGGGTGCATTCCTTATCCCGCTTATTGATAAGGTGTTGCGCCTTCCTGATGAGCGCATACTCATCATGGTACCTACCCGTGAGCTCGCTACCCAGATTGAAGATGAGTTCTACTCATTCACAGGGCAGATGGCTCTTGGCGCCGTGTCTATCGTAGGTGGTGCAAACATTAATCGTCAGATGGGTATCTTGCGTCGTGATCCACAGTTTGTGATCGCAACGCCAGGACGCTTGAAAGACTTGATGGAGCGCCGCGCGATTAACCTCAAGCGTTTCGGTACGGTGGTTCTTGACGAAGCTGACCGCATGCTTGATATGGGCTTCATTGGTGACATTAAGTTCATCCTTTCGCACATGATTGTGCCGCGCCATACACTCTTCTTCTCGGCAACACTGTCACGCGAGATTGAGGGGCTTATTGGTAGCTTCCTTAACAACCCGGTACGTATCTCGGTATCTACTGGACCAAACGCCAAGGCTATTGAGCAGGACGTTGTCCGCACTGATGGCAAGAACAAGATTGATGTGCTCCATGATCTCTTGATCCAGCCAGAATTCGGCAAGGTACTTATCTTTGGTCGCACCAAGCACGGGGTGGAGAAGCTCTCTCACTTACTTGAATCTCGCGGCTTTAAGGCAGCGTCTATCCACGGCAACAAGACCCAGGGCAATCGCCAGCGTGCACTTGATGCGTTTAAGAAGTCTTCCGTAAGTATCTTGGTAGCAACTGACGTTGCGGCACGTGGTATTGACGTGGAAGACATCAGCCACGTGATTAACTTTGACGTACCCGCAACCTATGAAGACTACGTACACCGCATTGGTCGTACGGGTCGCGCAGGAAAGCGTGGAAAGGCATTGACCTTCATTGACTAACGGTCTATCCCCAGAATAACGGGAGGCGAAAACGCCATACGGTATACTTTGTGTACACCGTATGGCGTTTTCTGATACCCACGAATACCGTATTAGTTGCACTGTGTCTGAGATGGCGATACATGATCGCCCACACACCAATGAACCGGGCGCCAGTCGGGAGAACATCGAGCTCCATGTGAGAGCCAACGATTATTTCCCCATGATGAGTACCTTGCTTGGGTTTCTTGAAGAGAGTGTTGGACTATGTGGTCCTGCCGATGCGCTTACTGACGCACAGATACGTGCCATCACTGCCGCGCGCAAAGACCTTGCCTATCTTCACCAGCATTATCGCATCGTGCCTAACGACTAACCCATGACTCACGCCATTCGTTCGCCGTACCGTATTGCCAGTAGCGTTCCACTGCTTACGAACCATGCCAATGGAGGATATGCGGGTGCCCCAGGAAAACGCTACACCCTTACCATTCGTGACTTACCGCAGGAAGAGAAGCCTCGCGAGAAACTCTCTGCCCTTGGTCCCGGAGCACTTACCCCAAGTGAATTGCTTGCCGTGGTGCTTGGGAGCGGCACCGTGAAAGAAGATGTCTTGTCCATGACGTCTCGTATTCTTCGTGAATATGGTGAGAAGAGTATCTTCATTGAAACAAATCCTACAAAGCTTTCTAAAGAGCTTGATATTCCTCTTACCCGCGCCTACCAAATTGTTGCGGCAGGGGAATTGGGTCGTCGCTTCTTCAAGCGTTCTCGCAACGGTGCCGCCGTTATTCGCACCGCTGATGATGTGTATGACTACGTTGCCGACATGCGTACGCTCCCGCGGGAACATTTGCGCGGTATCTACCTCAACGCGCACTACCAAGTCATTCATGATGAGGTTATTTCTATTGGCACGGTAGATGCAAACATTGCGCATCCCCGAGAGATATTCCGTCCGGCTATCGCTGCGGGTGCCGCGGCACTTATCTTGGTCCACAATCACCCTTCAGGGGTGCTGGCACCCAGTGATGCTGACATTGCCATGACCCACCAGGTAGCGGAGGCAGGGAAGGTAGTGGGTATTGAACTGGTAGATCACGTAATCGTTGCTGAGCAGGGGTTTGCGAGCATCGGTATTTCCTAAGGAAATAGGCTAAAACCCCATACAATATCTGGGTAAAAAGCCTTTCGTAAACGGGTGGTACGAGGTATACTACAGAGGTAATTATGGCTAAACCAGCAGCATCTTCTAAGGCGTACGACGCTTCCTCCATTACCGTTCTTGAAGGTCTTGAGCCGGTACGTAAGCGTCCGGGCATGTACATCGGGACCACCGGTCCTGAAGGTCTCCACCACCTTATCTGGGAGATTTTTGATAACTCACGCGATGAAGCGATGGGTGGGCATGCCGATGATATTGAAGTAGCGCTTCTTCCAGGTGGCTATGTGCGTGTCTGCGACAACGGTCGCGGTATTCCGGTAGGGCTTCACCCAAAGACCAAGGTATCTGCCCTTGAGACCATCATGACCACCTTGCATGCCGGTGGTAAGTTCGGTGGCGAGGATAGCGGATACAAAGTGTCCGGTGGTCTTCACGGTGTGGGTGCATCCGTAGTGAACGCACTTTCAACCCACATGAAGGCAGTGGTGCACCAAGACGGGGCACTGCACATGCAGGAGTACAAGATTGGTAAGCCGGTAGCGAAGACTAAGCAGATTGGTAAGAGTAAACACCGCGGTACGGTTATTTATTTCCGTCCTGATGAAAGTATCTTTAAAGAAGGTGTGGAGTGGCACTGGGAGAAGATCGTGTCACATCTGCGTCAGCAGGCGTACTTGGTAAAGGGTGTACGCATTACGGTGATTGATGCCCGTGAAGCTACCGAAGCGGCATTTGATGACGGGGTATTCCAGCTTCGTGAAATGGCCCTTGAGGTGCCGAGCATGACCTTCTACTTTGAAGGTGGGTTGAAGTCGCTCATTGCGTTCTATAACAAGCACCAGAAGAAGGTGCATGACAATATTTTCTATGCAGAGAAAGAGGTAGATAACGTGCTGGTTGAAGTATCACTCCAATACATTGATGACATCTCGCCACGCATCATGGCGTTTGCGAACAACACGTACAACAGTGAAGGGGGTACGCACATCACTGGGTTTAAGACAGCGCTCACTCGTACACTCAACACGTATGGCCGCAACGCGAACATCCTCAAAGAGAAGGATGAGAACTTTACCGGTGACGACGTGCTTGAAGGACTCACCGCGGTGGTGTCCGTAAAGCTTCCGGAGATTCAGTTTGAAGGACAGACCAAAGCAAAGCTTGGTTCTACGGAGGCACAAGGCGCAACCGCCTCAGTATTTGGTGAAGCATTCACCATGTTCCTTGAGGAGAATCCTGACGATGCAAAGGCAATCGTGAACAAGGTATTGCTTGCCCTTAAGGCACGCAAGGCAGCGAAGGCAGCAAAGGATTCCGTATTGCGTAAGGGTGCACTTGAAGGCATGACCCTTCCGGGCAAGCTCGCTGACTGTCAGGTGAAAGATCCTGCTGAAGCAGAACTCTTTGTGGTAGAGGGAGACTCTGCAGGTGGCTCATCAAAGATGGGACGTGATCGTCGTACGCAGGCAATTCTTCCGCTTCGTGGAAAGATTTTGAATATTGAGCGTGCGCGTATTGACCGCATGCTTGCGTCTGAGCAGATTCGTAACTTGGTGGTGGCATTTGGTACAGCGATTGGCGATGTATTTGATATTGCAAAGCTTCGCTACCATAAGATTATTATCGCTACCGACGCCGACGTGGACGGTGCACACATTCGTACACTTCTCCTTACGCTCTTGTATCGTCACTTCCGTCCTATCGTTGATGGTGGATTCGTGTATATTGCCCAGCCACCGCTCTACAAGATCTCTCGTGGTAAATCGATTGCATATGCGTACTCTGATCCAGAGAAGGAAGCGGTCTTGAAAGAATTTGGCGTATCGCCTGCTGAAGCAGAAAAGACAGAGGGTGAAGAAGAGGTAGAGGATACGGCAAAACCAACGAGGAAGGTAAACATCCAGCGATACAAAGGTCTTGGTGAAATGAACGCTGAGGAGTTGTGGGAGACCACCATGGATCCATCTCGTCGCATATTGAAGCAGGTGACGGTAGATGATGCTGCTGAGGCAGATCGTATCTTTGATATTTTGATGGGTGATGATGTAGCAAGCCGCAAGTCATTCATTCAATCAAACGCAAAGCTCGCAAACCTGGACGTATAAACAAAAAGACCGCCTCACATGGGGCGGTCTTTTTGTATGGAATATTATTCCGTAACCGTAATAGTAGTTTCTAGCGTGTCGTTTGCGGTGGTGGTATCACCATCTGCACGAACGGTGATAGATACTATCTGATTCTTTCCGACGATAGGGCGTTCAAAGCCAAGCGTGTATTCAATACGCTCACCAGGAAGGAGTGCCTCCTGTTGATCAGAGCGGAATGTTGGGGTTGCCTTTGAAGGGAGGGAGGCACTAAAGCGCCAGCCTGCTGCAGCAACGTTGGTGCCGCGGTTCTGTATGATAAATTTCACTACCGCGCGGCGTGCGCCAGAGGGAATAGTGGTCGTTGCAACGAATGCACCATTGCTCTTGGTGAGGTACCCAACTGTCTCTACGGAAACCGTAAGGTCAGGGTTGCCATAGAGTGCGTCAGCAGAAGGGAACGCTTCGCCTGATGGGTATACGTTAGCCACTTCATGGGGGCGTGGTGCCACCGGGGTTGTGGTGGTGGCTACCGGTTCGGTAGTGGTTGCAGGGGTGGAGGTAGCCACCGGTTCTGCTGCTGGCTCGTCTGCCGGTACAAAGACCGATACGAGAGAGACAGCGGCTGCAGAAATGCCCTGTACCGCTTTTGGTACATAGCGGGCACCAAAGACGGCAAGGGCCATACCGGCACCAACAACGGCAACAAAGCCAACAATAGCAAGCCCGTGTATGACGGGGGCAGGGATGGGACGCTTTTCCTGTATATCCATAATGGAATGATGTTTACCACACGTATTATGACCTGTCAAGCATGCTGGGGTATTGACAAAATGCCATTTAATGTGTATTTATGTGTCGTGCACGAGGGCATGTATGCAAAAAGCAATGACCGCAGTCGCGCGGACTATCCGCGCCTCATATCTGATCTATACGCGGAAATGGAGCTTTCTTGCGGTGTTTGGCGTGCTGTTCTTCTTCACACTCATAACGTTGGCACGATTTGAACTGCTTCCTGAGAAGGAGCCGCTCATCCACACTGCTGAAGCAGCGTCACCGCTGGTTGCGGGCAAAGGTACTGTACGTCGTACGGGTGCACTTCCCGTATCCCTTACGGTGCCGTCTCGAAACATTTCGGTGACGGTGGCAAACCCAACGAGCATCGATATTGGTGTGCTTGATACGGCACTGACAAACGGTGTAGTTCGCTATCCAACGTCTGCAACGCTTGGTGAAGACGGCAACGTCATCATCTTTGGTCACTCAAGCTATTTGCCCGTGGTCCACAACAGCGCTTTCAAAGCATTCAATGGAATTGAAAAGGTGCAGCGTGGTGATGAGATTGTCGTGTCTTCTGGTGACGCAACGTATCGCTACGTGGTGTTGTCGGTGGGGAAAGAAAGTGCAGAATCATCGGTGGCGATTCCTCTTGCCGTTTCTGGTCGCCTGCTTACGCTTGCCACCTGTGACAGTTTTGGGAAGAAGAGTGATCGATTTGTCGTGACTGCCATTCTTGTTGAGTAGTTATTACCTGCGGAGCATGTTCTGCCGGTAATAACTCTCCGCAAGGGAGAGAAGCTCTTTGTTCACTCACACAAACAACCACGAGGTACCCAATGTTCCACTGGATTCCTTTGGTGGTCACGGCTCTCGCTGTGGTTGCCATCGTGTTCATCGTCTATCGGCTCCGCAAGGTGGCGAAGGGTAGTCGGACCTCCCGTCTCCTCTACGCCGCCCTGCTCGGCATCGTCCTCGTCACCGTTCTTGTCTGGATCTTCTCGCTCAGTGCGAAAAAGCCTCAGGCACCGGTGAAGCGGGTTCATCCCAAACAGGAACGGGTCGTAGATACGCTCCCCGCCCCGCCTCCTGTGAGGGACACGGTGGTCACTCCGGCAACGGATACCACCATGCCCGACTCTCAGGTGAAGGTCGTGCAAACGGCCGTGCCCAAGGTGGCGGTTCAGGACAAGACGCAAGGAAAGCCGTTGCCGCTTATTCTTCTCCGCAATAAAACGTGGAGGTACTATGGTGCGGATCCGGCATACGGATCACGCGCTGCAGCAATTGCCGATTTGCGTCGGACACTCATCGCCCTCAACTGGCCATTAGGTGCCATCGAACGTGCAGTTGCGGCGGTACAAACGCCCGGCACGCGCGTTGAGCTCACCAATGGTATGCGCCTCACGTCCATGCGCTCCGGCTTTCGCGAGCTGTGGCTTGACGTGTTGGTGGACTTCATACGTCCGCCAACGCCCGGCATGGGATACGTCGCGTACGCCGAAGAATGGCGTTTCGTGTACGAGGGGAAGGAGTACATCTTCGGGATTCCCGAAGTGTGCAACAACACCTACACCCGTGACGCCTCAGACGACTGCCGCACTGTTTCGTTCAATGTGGAGGAGGGCTGGAAAGTCCGCCTCTTCATCGCTGCGGAAGACGCTGATGGTACGCTGCCTGCTGACAACTGCACTGCACTCAAGCAGGGCACTGGAAGCTGGAAGCAACCCGGAGGCAAGTGCGACACCTGCGTCACCGAGAGTCTCCTTCGGGAGGTTCGCGGCAAGCTTGGTCCACAAGCGGAGATGGTGCACTCATACCAGTGGGTAGCCACGGCAAGAGAGCAGACGTTCCGTTCCTCAGACTCAATTACGACGCGGATCCTGGTGATCTGTCTCGAAAACGAGAAGGGGGAGCATACGTTCGCAATCTTCGTCTGTCCTGGTGGCACGTGTCGGGAATCGTTCAACTTCAGTTGGGACATGGGACGGCATATTGCCATTCCGGACTCTCGCTGGTACTTCATTCCTGATTCCGTGATGCAGGGCAAGTCCTCGCGCCAGTGGCGTGGGCTCCAAGAACACCGACGGTTGTTCCGAGAACGTCAGTGAACGAGGGGCGGGTTGGCCACAACCTTCCCGCACCTCTTTTGTACGCCGCAGTGCGGCATGTGCAGGTTTCTTTTTTACCGTGCGCACAAACAGCATGATCACAAAAAACACACCACGCTATATACACACTCATCCGGTACTTGCCGGTGTCTTTGGTGTGCTTGCGGTGCTAGTTGTGGGTGCTGCTGTTGCGTTTGCGACAGGGTTTGTGACACCAGAGAGTACGAATGCACAGGTGGCATGTTGTGTAGTAACGCCGCCTCCGCCACCCCCACCTCCGCCACCACCCCCACCGCCTCCACCGCCGGTAGTACCGATTATTGCTGCGGCACCAACGTGTGATATTTCAGCATCTGCAAATACGATTGCGCTCGGTGATACCACTACGCTTTCATGGAATTCGGTTGAAGGTACTAATGCCGAGATTAATAACGGTATCGGTGGCGTCGGTCTTTCGGGGTCGCGCACCATAGCGCCAACCTCCTCAGGCACCTACACCCTTACCATCAGCGGCGTGGGTGGTATTACCAGTTGTAATACGAGCGTCACGGTGACCGCACCGGTGCCTCTCGGTGCTACCTGTTCTGCGGTGTCTGGCACGGCACACACAGGAGACGTCGTAACGTGGAATGTTATCGCCACCGGCGCTAACGGTGTCTATGCATATAACTGGTCAGGTACGGATGGTCTTGGTGGTACCAACCCATCACTTGGGTTTGGGTATACCAGTGCGGGTACGAAAACTGCAACCGTCACTGTCACTTCAGGTGCAGAGAGTGTTACCACGTCCTGTACGGCAGAGGTACTTCCAGTGGTGGTGCCGCCAGGTGCTGCGTCCTGTACGCTCTCGGTGGTGCACCCATTTGTGACACCGGGATCAAGTACGGTGTTGTCGTGGACGACCACTAACGCAAATTCTTTTGTACTTGATAACGGTATTGGTCTTGTGCCATACGTTGGTGGTTCTGAAACCATCTTTCCGCTTACTTCAACTACGTATACGGGTACCGTGACGGGTGCTGATGGCTCTACGGCGTCTTGTGCAACTGCGGTGGCGGTAACTATTGATCCTGTATATGACGCACCAGCGTGTACGCTTTCGGTAAGTGATGACGCTATTGTTGCAGGAGAAACCACTACACTGTCGTGGACTCGTGAGAACGCACTCTTTGCATATCTTGATAACGGTATTGGTGACCTTCCTTCAGGGGCAACTGGCACCATGGACGTCACACCTGCAGCGGACACTACCTACACGCTTACCGTAGGTGGTCCTGGTGGTGCTGATGCGCTCTGTACTGCATCAGTTGCCGTATCTGCGTTGCCAGGTGGTGGCGGTGGTGGTACTGCAGCAAGTCGTAGTGGTGGTGGTAATCGTGCTGCAAGTGTTTCTCTTGAAATGCTGAAGCTTCCACCTGAGGCACCATTTGCATCCGTATATCTTTCACAGATTCCCTATACTGGTCTCTCGCTTGGTCCTATTGGGCTTGTCCTCTACTGGCTTGGTCTCATAGGAGTAGTGGGGGTTATTGCGTACGCACTTTTGTTCATGATTCTTCCGCGTATCAAAAAGGGTATGCAGTCATTTGTTGCGGGTGTACAAGAAATTCTTTCTGGTGGTGCTGCACCAACTGCAGCTCCGGAGCAGAAACCTGCACCAGTGGTGGTGAAGGAGGAAGCAGCGCCAAAGAATGTTGAGTACCCATTCTCTCCTTTGGTGGGGTTCCGCTCCTTTGGTTCTCCAGAAAAGATTACCGTTGATGACATTGTAAAGGGACTTTCCCGTATGCCCGTTGCTGAGTTTGTGGAGACGGTTACTGAACCTATTCGCGCTACTGCCGTTGCTGCGGCACAGACCGTGACGGATGGATACCGTGCACTCATTAAGGCCCTTGCCCATGGCAATCGTGAAGAAGCGTTTACTATTCTGCGTGAATCAGTACGTGCAGGGGAGGCACCACACCAGCTCATGACGAAGGCGGTATGTGCACTTGATGATGTATACCGTAGTCGTATTGATGGAGTTGCCTGTGATCCTGAAGTGCAGGAACTGTGTGCAGCATGTGATACGCCAGCGCTTGAGCGTATGGTGTCTTCACTCACGACGGCAGTTGATGCGAGCTATTCTACGGATGTAACCGCAGCAAAGCTTGCCTTGGTGCGTGCGCTTGATAGCGTAAAGAAATAACTACTGTTCTACCGTACGAAAGGCGATGACTGTATCGCCTGACATAAGCTCTGCCTTGGTCTGTATTTCCATACCAAACTCCTGTTCGTCACCGCGTATTTCCTTAATGTCCACCCGTGCTTGCTGCAGGTTGGTTATCTTGCCGCGTCCAAGATCAACACCACGACGCTCAAGCTTCACCAGACCGTTGAGGGTAAGGGTGCCAGAAAGGAGACGTGCACCCATGACTGATTTGGTAGAGGTGGTACCAAACATTTTAAGTATCTTTGCTTCACCGATGGTTTCTTCTACCTGTATGTGGGGCGTGCGCTCTTTGAGGAGATCATCGACGCGTTTGCCAAGGTCATAAATAATAGTGAAAGATTCAATCGCCACACCTGAGCGCTCAGCATACTCACGTGCTACGGCGTCAGTAGGGACATGAAAGGCAATGACGGTACCGCCTGCGGCGTGTGCTTTCTTTACGTCACCTTCAGTAACGGTACCAACCCCTGCTTCAAGAATGCGAATAGCAGCACGCTCATGCGCAATCTTTGCAAGTTCATGCTTGATTGCCTCAGTACTTCCGGTGGCATCTGCCTTAATGACTAGCGGGAGATAGGTGATGCCGTCAGCGGTATCAAAACGCTCTGTTACCGTAGTGCGGGTATTTCGTGCTGCCTCTATCTTTGCTTCCGCTTCTTTGCGGTTCTTCACACTTTCAAACAACGTACCTGCAGGAGGCAATGCCGTGAAGCCAGCGATAGATACTGGGGAAGATGGTCCGGCTTCTTTCACCCGTTTGCCAGCAAAGTTTTCAATAAAGCGCACCGGTGCGTAGGTGTCACCGGCAACCACGTAATCGCCAACGGCAAGGGAGCCATCTTTAATAACGAGGGTAGCACTGGTACCTTTCTTTGCGTCTTGTGAAGACTCAAGGATAAAGCCGGCTGCAGGAGCAGAGGCATCTGCAGAGAGTTCTGAGAGATCAGCGGTAAGGAGTACGAGGTCAAGAAGCTCAGGTATACCTTGGCCACTCTTGGAAGAGACGCCTGCGTATGCAATGTCACCACCAAGTCCTTCAAGGTAGATGCCATGTTCAAGTGCAGAAATCTTTGCACGCTCTACGTCTGCTGACGGCTTGTCTATCTTCGTAAACGCAACCACATACGGTGTCTTTGCTTCAACGATGGCGTTAAGGGCTTCAACTGTTTGTGGCTTCACGCCTTCTTCAGCAGCGATAACCAAGATGGCGACATCGGCAGTGGCGGCACCGCGCTCACGCAGGGCACGAAATGCTTCGTGGCCAGGGGTGTCCAGGAAGGTGATCTTGCGGAGTACGCCTTCATGTTCGTGCTCTGCCTCATACGCACTAATGTGCTGCGTTATGCCGCCCGCCTCACCGGCAACGACGTTAGCCTTGCGGATGTAATCCAGCAATGATGACTTTCCATGGTCAATATGACCCATAACCGCCACAATAGGCGGGCGTGCTGTGCCGTGCATATGTAAGGACAATACACCAGAGCGAGGTGCATTAAAAGCATAGTGTCCAAGGGTGTGATAGAACACTATATATGTGGGGTCGCAATAACAGAGTCTATTTGGATCATGCGTCTGGTACCAAAGTAGTGCCAGAGGCACTTCGCGCGTACAGGCGCGCGGTTGGGGTATTTGGTAATCCATCATCACCACACCAAGAAGGGCGAGACGCTGCTCTGCTACTTGCTGACGCACGGCGGGTGATTGCCCGTGAAGTAGAGGCAAAGCCTGATGACATTATCTTCACGTCAGGTGCTACCGAAGCAAACAACATTGCCATTACCGGTGTGGTGATGGCAGCAAAGGCAAAAGGGATTACGCCGCACGTACTGTATCTGCCCAGTGCACACGCCTCTCTTGTTGAGCCGGTGCGTGCACTTGCGTCTTGGGGCGTAGCTGTTGAGCCATTGGTAGTTAGTGATGGTGCGATTGATTTAGTACGACTCAAAGCACAGATCCGTCCTGAGACGGTGTTGGTAGTTATGGAGCGGGTGTGTGGCGAAACGGGTGTGATATGGAATACGCGTGGTGTGCGACATGTGCTTGATGCGCGTATTGTACTTCATGTGGATGCGTCACACGCACCGCGCATAGAGTCCATTGAACGTACACGCCTTGCCGGTGACACTATCGTGTTTGATGCACAGAAACTCGGTGGGGTGCGTGGTGTGGGTGTACTCATTGCCCCGCGTACACTTCCTCTCGTGTCTTGTATGCATGGTGGTGGACAAGAGCGCGGTATACGTCCTGGTACGGAAAATGTAGCAGCAATTGCTGCGTGTGCTGCAGCGTTTGTAGTGGCACGAAAGCAGCGAGTGGCATTTGCACGTCGTGCTGCCACACAGCGGGACCATGTACGTGCGGCACTGTCACTGCTCTCTGAGGCAGGTGAAAACACAGGCAAAGAACAAGCGCCACATATACTCAATATGTCTTTGGTTGGTCGTGATACTGACTACCTCGTTGCACTTCTTGATGCACGCGGTTTTGCCGTATCTACCAAAAGCGCCTGTGAGACGGATAGCGGGGAAGGATCACGTGCGGTGCAGGTACTCTCAGGAGATATCGCTCGTACCGCGAGCACTCTGCGGGTGTCATTTGGATATGAAACTACCATGCGTGACGCGCGTCGTTTCGTGCGTGCGTGCACGAAGGCAGTGGCGTTTCTTGACGCGCACGCACTCTAGCGGCATCATTTGAGTATGAATATTGAAGAACTCTCAAAATCACAGCTATTGCTCCTCACGCTCTTGGTAAATTTTGTGGTCGCTATTGCTACGTCTATCGTAACCGTGTCCCTGTTGCAGGAAGCACCGCCGATTATTACCCAGACCGTAAACCGTATTGTGGAGCGTACGGTTGAAACGATTGTGCCAGATAATTCTGGAGCAGTGACTGAGCGTACCGTTATCGTCAAAGAAGAGGACTTGGTCATCTCTGCCGTTGCTGCTGCGCAGTCACGCACCGTGCTGTTGAAGAAGGATGCTGATGGGGCCGCCCTTGCCACTGGTGCTTTGCTGCCACGTTCGCGTGGGGTCGCAACACTCGGGGATGTTGCACAGATCGGTGAACAGATAACGGTTGCCTTTGCTGACGGTACGAATGCACCTGCCTCGTATGTACGCACCGTTGGGGGAGTTGCACTCTATTCCTTTGCGGCTGATGCTAAGTTGCCAACGGTACCAACCTTTGCCCTCATGCCTGCAAAGAATGTACGCGCAGGACAGAGTGTCTTTGCGATTGCGGCCGACAAGAGTGTGGTAACGGGTATCGTCTCGTTTGCCAGCGCTGACCGTATTGCCACAACACTTACGGCGGTACCTGCAGGTTCTCAGGTGGTCAATGCCGCCGGTGATGTGATTGGTCTTGCGGGTGCTGCGGTAGGAAGCCTTGTGTCTGCAGACGCTATTGGGGATGTGCTTGCCGAACCGGCAGCACAGTAATACTGTGGTGCCATAGGGCACCTATCTACGTTATGCCACCGCTTAAAAATTTCACCACCAAAGCAAAAGAAGCTATTCGCAAGGCGCATGAGCTGGCTATTGAGCGTGGACAGAATCATGTATCGCCACTGCATTTGCTGGTAGCACTTTTGCATCAGGAAGAGTCGCTGGTCTTCTCCGTACTGGATCGTCTTGATATCGACACCATGCTCTTTGGTGACACGTTGCTTGAGTTGCTTGAGGCGTCTGATGCCGGCACCACACTTGCACCGTCATACCAGCTGTATCTCACCCCTGAGTTTGCAAAGACACTGGAATCTTCAGGAAAGATTGCGGCACGTATGAATGATCCGTTTATCGGCACCGAGCACCTCTTTGTTGCGGCACTTGAAAACCCAGGTCCTGCAGAAGATGCGGTGCAGCGTTTCAAGATAGATAAGGAGACGGTGATTGCGGTCTTGAATGAACTCAAGAACAGCAAGGATGGGGAAGCGGGGGAACCACGTCGGTTCCGTGCACTTGCCAAGTACACCAGGAATCTCACGAAGATGGCATCAGAGAATGCGCTTGATCCAGTCATTGGGCGTGATCAGGAAATCAACCGCGTGATTCAGATTCTTTCTCGTCGTACCAAAAACAATCCCGTACTTATCGGTGAACCGGGTGTGGGCAAGACCGCTATTGCCGAAGGGCTTGCGCTGCGCCTCGCGCAGGGAGACGTTCCAGAATCACTTCGGGGCAAAGAACTACTCTCCCTTGATCTGGCCATGATGATTGCCGGTACCAAGTATCGTGGTGAGTTTGAAGAGCGTTTGAAGACGGTGATGAAGGAGGCACAGAAGGCAGAAGGGAAAGTTATTCTCTTTATTGATGAGCTTCACACTTTGGTAGGTGCCGGTGCCGCAGAAGGTGCCATGGATGCCTCAAACATGTTGAAGCCAGCGCTTGCTCGTGGTGAGTTCCGCGTCATCGGTGCTACGACGTTGAAGGAATACCAGCAGCACATTGAGAAGGACGGTGCGCTTACTCGCCGTTTCCAGCCGGTGTATGTACAAGAGCCAACGGTTGAAGATGCCATCGCTATTTTGCGTGGTCTGCGTGACAAGTATGAACTCTTCCATGGCGTACGCATGACCGACGGTGCTATCGTCTCTGCGGTTGAGCTTTCCTCCCGCTACATCAGCGATCGCTTCTTGCCTGACAAGGCAATTGACCTCATTGATGAGGCCGCATCGGGACTCCGCATTGCGCTTGAGAACAAGCCACCCGCACTTGAAGAAACTGATCGCAGGATCCGTCGTCTTGAGATAGAGCGTGAGGCACTTAAGAAAGATGTAGATGGTGACCATGGCAAAGAGATACGCGAACGTATCAAGGGTATTGAAAAGGAGATTGCTGATCTGCGTGAGAAGACTGCTGAGCTTGAGCTGAAGTGGAAGAATGAGAAAGAAGTGCTTGCCGATATCCGTACCGCAAAAGGTGAGATGGAGAAGTTGAAGATGCAGGCGGATAACGCTGAGGCTATTGCTGATCTTGGTACCGCTGCAGAGATTCGCTACGGCAAGATTCCACAGCTCCAGAAAGAACTTGAAACACGCACGAAGCGGTTGAAGACACTGCAGAAGTCACGTCGGGTGTTGAATGAAGAAGTTACCGAGCAGGATATTGCCGCGGTGGTGTCTCGTTGGACGGGTATTCCGGTGGCGAAAATGCTTGAAGAAGAAATGGCAAAGCTTGCGCGCATGGAGACCGAACTCAAGAAGGCGGTCATGGGGCAAGACGCAGCCGTTACCGCTATCGCAAGCGCAGTGAAGCGCTCACGGGTAGGTATTTCTGATCCAAACCGTCCTATCGGTTCATTCCTCTTCCTTGGTCCAACTGGCGTGGGCAAGACAGAGCTTTCACGACAGCTTGCTGAGTTTATGTTTAACGACACCAACGCACTGGTGCGCATAGATATGTCTGAGTTTATGGAAAAGCATGCGGTGGCAAAACTCATTGGTGCACCGCCAGGGTATGTGGGGCATGAAGAATCAGGTACCCTTACCGAGCGTATCCGCCACCGACCATATGCCGTGGTGTTGTTTGATGAAGTTGAGAAGGCACACCCTGAAGTATTTAATATTCTCTTGCAGGTACTTGATTCCGGACATCTCACTGACAGCAAGGGGCGCAAGGTGAACTTCAAGAACACCATCATCATCCTCACCTCAAACATTGGTGCAGAGTTTATTGACCGTATGGCAAGCGTTGGGTTTGCCAATGGCTCAGCAACAGAGAGTGAACAGTATGCGCAAGCAAAAGAGCGTGTCACCGATGCGCTTAAGGAACACTTCCGCCCAGAGTTTCTTAACCGTCTGGATGAGATTGTGGTGTTTGATATTCTCTCCAAGGAAGTGCTTGCGGACATTGTGGAGAAGCAGGTGGCTGAGGTGGTGGCACGTCTTGCCGCAAAGCGCATTACCCTCACTATCCTCCCAGAGACCCGTGCATGGCTTGCGGAGAACGGATACAACCCCCGCTATGGTGCCCGACCGCTCAAGCGCCTCATCCAGGACAAGATCCTCAATCCTCTCGCCGGCTTTATGATCAGCGAAGGTCTTACCGAAGGGGGTACGGTGACCGTAGGTATACGAAATGGGGCACCGCACTTTGATGTGAAGAAAACAGCGGTGCGATCGCGCAAGGTAGCGGCCAAGGTTGCGTAACGGCCTTTGGTTTGGTAGAGTCAAGCGCATATATGTCCCAGGAACGCCTCATAAAACTGAAGTCGACCAAGTCGTCCCACGTCTATTATTCCCGCAAGAATAAGAAGAAGGTGGAGCGCAAGATCGAGCTCATGAAGTACGATCCAACGCTTCGGAAGCGTGTGGTGTACAAGGAAGCGAAGAAGTAAGAAAGGCCCCGTACGGGGCTTTCTTCTTTTGTGAACCGTGCACGAATGTGTGTTGCGGGCCCAGTAGGAATCGAACCTACACTAACGGTTTTGGAGACCGTTGTACTACCACTATACGATGGACCCTTCGGGGCATATGCCGCGAATACTGCCACTGTAGCAAATTGCTACGTGTGGGCAAACCCGTTGTCTCAGGTGCTGGTGGGGTACAATACGCGTATGGGTAAACGACTTGCGTCTTTGGGTGTCGCACTCTTTCTCTTTTCTGTACCAACGGTTGCCTTTGCGGCACCGTTTGGGTTGCCTGATACCATTGTTCCAACCGAATGTCAGAACTGTCCAAACGGTGCTGCGTGGGGGTGTGTGCTGCAGACGTTTGATAACATCATTGCTTTTGCGCTCGCTTTTGCTCTTGTGCTTGCGACAATCTTCTTTGCGTACGCTGGCTTTCTCTATGTGCTGAGTCCTGCCTCTCCAGAAAACATCAAAAAGGGTCACAAGATTCTCAAGAATACGCTCATTGGTTTGGTCGTCACCTTTAGTGCGTGGCTTATCGTGAACACGCTACTGAGCACACTCACTAAGTACACAGTTGATTCTGCAACAAGTATCTTCAGCCAAGGCGCTACAGAACTATGTCTTCCTGGTGCAAACACAAGCAACACCACAACGGTGTGGGATAACACACCGCCTGACAATGAGTTTACGTATCAAGCGGGCATCATTGCGCAGAAGTCGCATATATCAGTACCACTTGCGCAGCTGCTCGACTGTATGGCAAAGCAGGTTCCTGGGAAGGTAGGACAAATCTCCTCAATATCTGACACCGCCATCATCACGGGTACGGCTACGTGGGCAAGTTGTCGTGCGGGTAGCTGTGCGCACGGTGTTAACTCTTGTCACTATGGCGGCAAGACCTGTGGCGATAAATCATATGCGGTTGACTTCGGCGATGAGCAGTACGCGCCTGCGCTTACGATTGCAGCGAATAATTGTGGTGCGACCTATGTCGGCTACGAAGGGGACCATCTACACGTAAGTATTGGACAGGCGCAAGGGTGCGGGTGTAACTAAGACGCAAGCTTTCGAAGCCATGCCTTCTGGCGCCTGGCATATTGCCAGAGTGCTGCTGAGAGTGCAGGGAACAAAGATTCTTTCGTACGCTCACCACGCAGGTGTTCACTGACAATACGATACTCAAGGCCAAGCTCTTGGAGACGTGCATCACCAACGCGTGCACGCACCGCAGCTACTTCTTCAATAAGCCCATGGGCAAGTGCGTCTTCTAGGCGTGCGTCAATACGTTGTTTCAATACTTCAGGTTCAGGGTTGATGACAATCCATTCACATACATACGTATCTTCTGGTGGAGTACGTTTTGGTACGGTGCCGTGCTGCGCAACGATTTCAAGTGCACGTACTAAACGGCGAGGATTCTTTGGATCAAGTTCTTGTGCCCGTTTTGGATCTAGTGCCTGCAAGCGTGTATACAGTTCTTCAGAGGAAAGTGATGCAAGTTCTGTGCGCAGATGTTCGTTAACAGGTGTTTCAGGCGTGAGGCCGTGTATGAGGGCATCAATATAAAAGTGGGAGCCACCAGCGAGAATAGGGGTCTTGCCGCGCGCATGTATGTCACGTATGAGGGCAGTAGCATCTGCAACGAAATCACCTGCAGAATATGTTTCCTCAGGTTCGCGGATGTCTATGAGGTGATGGGGAATGCCGGCACGTGCTTCCAGAGGGGTTTTCTCCGTACCAATATCCAAGGTGCGATATACCTGCCGAGAATCCACGGAGATAATTTCACCATTACGTTTCTGCGCCTCGGCAATAGCACGGGCTGACTTTCCCGAAGCGGTAGGGCCTATGATGATGACGAGAGGAATTGCGCTCATTGCCGCCGATGCTATCATGGCGTTACTTAGTAACCTATACCGCGTATGACGAACAAAAAAGAACAAAAGAGCAATTACTGCGAGCACTGTGGTGACTTCCATGAGCGCACCAAGGACTTTACGTCTTCAGTACGCGTGGGAGAGCTCGTGCCTGACTATGAGTTTGAGGTGTACCAGAACGATGAGATTAAGACCATGCGCTTTTCAGATGTCCGTGGCAAGTGGCTCATCGTCTTCTTCTATCCTGCAGACTTCACCTTCGTATGCCCAACCGAGCTTGAAGAGATGGCAAAGCTTTATCCAAAGTTGAAAGAGCTTAACGCGGAGGTCATCTCTTTCTCTACCGACACCGTCTTTGTGCACAAGGCATGGCACGATACATCTCCTGCAATCAAGCAGATTGGTTTCCCGATGGGCTCTGATCCTTCAGGAAAGATTGGGTATGCGTTTGGTACCCTGATTGAAGGCGGTGAACACGCATTCACTCCTGATGAAGGCCTCACGCTTCGTGGCACGTTCCTTGTTGATCCTCAGGGCGTACTTCGTACGATGGAAATCCATGACAACAGTGTGGGACGTTCTGCACGTGAGACTCTGCGCAAACTCCAGGCAGCGCAGTACGTGGAGACCCATGAAGGCAAGGTGTGTCCTGCTTCTTGGGAGCCAGGAAGCGACGATATGACCCCGGGGCTTGGATTGGTGGGGAAGATATAGGTTCAACCATGTGCGACAAACAACCACAGCGCCCAAAAGCGCTGTGGTTGTTTAAATACAGGCCAGACCCTCAGTGCGAATCTTCTCAAGTGTTGTGGGGCCGATACCAGAGACGCGCAGCAAGTCATCAAGTGAGGTGAAGGGGCTGTTCTCACGTTCCTGGATAATCTTTGCAGCAAGAGAGGGTCCTATCTGCGTGATCGTATCAAGCAGTGTCGCATCTGCCGTGTTGATGTTTACACACGCGGGTGTAGGAGTTGGTTCAGGGTCAGGTGTCTCAGTCTCAGATTCTTCCTCGGGTGTACTGGTTGCTATGGTTGGCGTATTGATGGTGATAGGTGCACGGAACGCCACAACACCTGATGTGTCTCCCGTGCGTATACGGATGATGAGTTCTGCAGTTGTTGGAAGTGGTGTGGTGGAGGTAGGTACCAGAAGCTCAATCGGGAACGCAGAAACTTGTGGACCCGTAAATGCATTGGTGAGATAGAACTGAGAAGATGACCATGTGTTGTCGCGCAGGGTGCGCGAGAGAATACCACCTGCCTCAATAGATGCCTTTACGTCATATGACTCGCTCTGCAGATTCTCTGCAGAAAGCGTCACCGTGAATGGTGTGGCAGCCGTGATGGTGTCGGGATGTCTGGCGGAGAGGGTGAATGATGGTGTTGCCGGTGCAACTGTCTTCGTGGCCTTCTCTGCTTTTGGTTCTTTCTTTACTACAGGCTTCGGCACGCTCACGGTGGTTGTATAGTCGAGCGTTTTGGTTGCACCATGTTCACGCATGCGGACACGGAGTGTCATGGTGCCGTATACCGTGGCAAAGGTTTCTTTTCTGCGCAGACGTATGCTGCCGTCATATGTCGTGCCAGAAATAATGTTGGGGATGTAGTAGAGGGAGGCACGCCACCGATTCTCTGTCTCGCTAAAGGTCTCGCTTATCTCTGCACCATTTTCTTCTACAAGTGACACCTTCAGGTCATAGGTATTCTCAGGCAGGTGTTCTGCCGTAACCGACACCGAGAAGGTGTCATCATCATATGTACCAAACTCTGCAAACAGATATGGCTCGCCACTCGGTGATTCTGTCTCAGATACTCCTGTACCATTTGCTTCACCTGGGCTACCACCTGGCAAAAGGGAATCAACAAAACCCCCGTCGGCAAGCCGCTCCATGGTGCGTTTTGTTTTTGCATCTCCTGCAGGCCAACTGGAAGCAACGGGTATTTCGTCTATGAGCTCGCAGGTGTTGCTAAACAGGCGAAGTCCTTCGTTGCTATTGCGCAGTGCACCGGTAACGAGGAGGTCGGCATTCAGGGAGAGGGCATCATTTGCAGCGGTACGAGCAACAAGCACATACGGTTGCGTTGCTATCGTTCCTTGCGGGAAGGTTGCATGCATACGCCCGTTCTCATTTACCAGCTGCCATCCTGATATATCCGTGCCCATCGGCACCACAAGCTCAATCCATTCGTGCGTGGTGCCTGTGGCGCTTCCCATCCAGGCAACTTCGTTTATATACGCACCCATAGCTCGGGTGCCCTTGGGAGAACTAAAGCTGCACTCGTTCACCGGCACCAGAGTCATCTTTTCTGTGGAGGTGTCGGCAAGTGTTGCTTCGGTTGCCTCCTCAGTACTCGCGAGAAACACGCTAGCAAAGAATCCTTTTGGTGCAGATGCACGTGTTGGCACTGCTGGATCAAGAGGTATGCGTACCGTGTGATCTTCGGTGGTAGTGAATATGGCACTGCCTGAACGTGCGAGGGTATCAAGGGTTTCAGGTGCAGGATGTCCATACGTATTCTTTCCGACACTAATCACACTTATCACCGGAGACACCGCATGAATGAATGCAGCGCTGGAGGAATGTCTGGAGCCATGGTGGGGCACCTTGAATATGTCTGCATCAATGACCGTGTCTTGGGCAAGCAGAAGTGCTTCAGTCTCTTTGCCAATGTCGCCCGTGAAGAGTGCGGTGGTGGTGCCGGTAGCGTGTGGTACGGAGAGCATAAAGACAATGCTGCCTTCGTTGCGTGTTTGTTCCGTAGGCGCTATGGGAAGCAATATGTCTGCCTGTGCATCTCCATACGATATACGGTCACCTGCAGCAAGTACGTAGTGCGGTATGTTGCGGGATGTAATCTCTTGCATGAGTGCTTGCCACGCGTCTCCCTCACCGGCAACACCGTTACTGATAAATGCGCCGACGTCGTAGTGCTCAAGTATGCGCGTGAGACCACCGTAATGATCAGCATCTGCGTGGCTAAGGAGTACGACGTCTATGTAGCTAGTAGTAGAAAGTGCCGCATCAAGAGCATGGACCGCAGCGCCATCACGTCCACCATCAACCAGTATGTGTACAGGCACATCATCGCTGATTG
>JAHFMT010000028.1 GCA_023267735.1 Candidatus Kaiserbacteria bacterium | reverse complement strand
ATGGTTCCTGAGGGTACGTCGGCTTCTTCCTCTAAAGCACGATAGGTAATATGAAGTCTTTCTTTCAGAAGGTGCGGTCATTGGTTTTTGCTCACCGCATACTTGTGGCAGTTATTGCGGTAGTTGCCGTATCTAGCATTGCCGGCACGGTCTATCTGCTCAAGGGCACCAGTACGCAAGTGCGCTATGTATTTGCCGCTGCAGAAAAGAGAACGATCATATCTTCGGTAACCGGTACAGGACAGGTCTCGGCCTCACAGCAGATTGATGTGACTGCGGGTGTTTCTGGAGACGTCGTATCGGTAGGGGCTACTGCAGGGCAGCGCATCGGTACTGGTGGTCTTATTGCGCAGGTAGATGCAGGAGATGCACTCTATGATCTTGAGACCGCACAGCTCTCCTATGACAAGCTCGTTGCGGTTGATCCGGAAGATTTGCAGGACGCAAAAGACACCGTAGAGGATGCCTATATTGATGCGCGGGTAACACTTGCTAAGTCTTCTACGAATGCAGCGGATACATTGTCGGGCATAAAGGATTTGCTGGGAGGATATTTGGATACAAGTACGTCATATGCCCGTTCCGAGCAAGCGCGTGAGTATATTGAACGTACGAACAATGCATATTATGACGCACAAAATGCGCTTACAACGTTCTCTAAGTCGCAGCGTGCGTTTTCACTTGAGACGGATCATGCCACCATTGCGGCTGCGGTGGTTGCATTGCGTGAAGTTACACTCAAAGTATTAGAGGCTGCAAAGTATGCACAGGATGCAACCGTATATTTACGCGAGCGTGAACGCACAACTTCGGGTGTAGCTGACGCGGCATATACCAGCGTCACGGGTCTGGTTGGGGATGCCAGTACGCTCGTGTCTACACTTTCAAACACAAAGACAACACTCACCAGTGCCGATCGCACGCTTGCTGATCTGGTTAATGGTCCTGACTCCCTTGCCTTGCGCGGTGAAACTGCGTCGCTCAAGCAGAAGCGAGAAGCGTATGAGAAATATTTTATCCGTGCACCGTTTAGTGGTGTATTAGCATCGGTAGCAGTGCGTCGTGGAGATACGGTGAATAGTGGGACTACGGTAGCGACACTTATCACGACTGAGAAAGTGGCAGAGCTTTCGTTGAATGAAATTGATGCAGCAAAAGTGAAGGTGGGTCAATCAGCAACCCTTACCTTCGATGCGTTTGACGATGTCTCTATCACCGGCACGGTGGCAGAAGTAGATATGGTAGGTGTGGTGAGTCAGGGTGTGGTGAATTACACCGTACGCATTACGTTTGATACGGATGATGAACGCATCAAGCCAGGGATGACGGTATCTGCAGATATTGTGACAGAAAAGCATGCAGACGTCCTTGCAGTTCCGGTAAGTGCAGTAAAGACAGAGCGAAACAAAAGCTACGTAGAGGTTCCTGTGGGTGACGAGGGTGCATCTGCGACGCTCACAAAAGTATTCGTGGAAACTGGCGCATCGAACGATGAATTCATTGAGATTGTATCTGGTCTTGCAGTGGGTGACCGCTATCTTGCACGCAGCATTGCGGTTACTACCGCCGCACCAGCTAAAGCGGCTGCGCCATCGCTCTTTGGTGGGGGAACAGGTGCACGGACGACCGGCGCGGGCGGTGGTGCGTTCCGCCGCACGGCCCAATGATTGAGATACACGACATCACGAAGACGTATCAAAGCGGGAGTCTCGCATTCCAGGCGCTTTCCGGAGTTTCCTTTACCATTGCTGACGGTGAGTTCGTTGCCATCATGGGACCATCGGGTTCGGGTAAATCAACACTCATGCATATCTTGGGTGCCCTTGATACACCAACTTCTGGTACCTACTTACTTGATGGAAAAGATGTCTCTACGCTTGTTGATGAGGAGCTAGCTGATATTCGTCGTGAGAAGATCGGGTTTGTGTTTCAGGCGTTTAACCTGTTGCCGCGCACGACCGTATTGCGCAACACTATGCTGCCGCTTATGTATCAAGGCGTTGCCCCTGGTGAGCGTGAAGCACGTGCACGCGAAGCACTGGTGGCGGCAGGACTTTCTGAGACGCACTTCCAGCACAGATCAAACGAGCTTTCTGGTGGACAGATACAGCGTGTAGCTATTGCACGTGCCTTGGTGAATAACCCAACACTGATTCTTGCCGATGAGCCAACGGGGAACCTTGATACCAAAACAGGGCACATTGTGCTCGGTACATTTCAAAAGCTAAACAAAGAGTTTGGGCGCACCATTGTCCTTATTACCCATGAGCAAGAAGTGGCAGAGCACGCTGATAGGATCATTCAGGTCCGCGATGGAAGGGTGATTGAGGATTCACGTGCTCACACCAAACGAAGTGCACAAGATGACGTATGAAAACGCTGGATAGCATTCACGAGACCGCTACGGCACTGCTTGCGAACAAGGTTCGCACCGGACTCACCATGCTGGGTATCGTCATTGGCATTGCTTCAGTGATTGCCATGGTATCTATTGGCCAAGGCGCACAGAAATCTATTGAGGCAAATATTCAATCGCTCGGTTCTAATTTGGTACAGGTGTTTCCTGGTGCACAAGGGGGTGCTGGGTCGGGAGTGAGTCAGGGGCGAGGGAGTGCACGCACCCTTACGTATGAAGACGCGCGTGCAATTGCCAGTCAGGTGTCGGGCGTAGCGGCGGTGTCAGCAGAACTCTCCTCCCGGCATCAGGTGAGTGCAAAGGGAACAAATACAAACACGAGTGTGGTGGGAGTACTGCCGTCGTACGTGTCCGTGCGAAATGTGCAGATAGCGGCAGGTGCCTTTATTACGGATCAGCACCTGAAAAGTCTGGCAAAGGTGGTGGTGCTTGGACCCGCCGCACGCGATGACCTTTTTGGAGAAAATGCGGAGGCAGTGGGGCAATCGGTACGTATTAACGGTATGCAGTTTAAGGTGATTGGTGTCACGGTACCCAAAGGTGGTTCAGGATTCCAAAACCAAGATGACACGGTGTACATACCGCTTACGAGTGCCCAGAAGTTTCTTGCGGGTGACTCCTATGTTTCTTCAATTGCCGTGCAAGCAGCAGACGCTGCCGGTATGGAGGTACTGCAGGCGGACGTGACCACACTGCTGCTTGCTCGTCACCGCATTGCCGATCCTGCAGCAGCAGATTTTAGTACACTTAATCAAAACGATATCGTTGCCGCTGCCTCAAGTATTACCAGCACGTTCACGATATTGCTTGGTGCGGTTGCGGGTATATCACTGTTAGTAGGTGGTATCGGTATCATGAATATGATGCTCACCACGGTGACGGAACGCACGAGAGAAATTGGACTCCTCAAAGCTATTGGTGCAAAGAAGTCAGATATTAGTCGGCAGTTTTTGGCGGAGGCGGTAGCGCTTACGGTGCTTGGTGGATGTATCGGGGTACTGCTCGGTTCACTGGTGTCTGTCGGCATCTCACTTCTGGGCATTATCCAGACGGAGATATCAATTGGTTCTATCGGCCTTGCGTTTAGTGTTTCAGCGGCCATTGGTATTATCTTTGGCTACTATCCAGCACGGCGTGCTGCGGGCCTAAATCCTATTGAAGCGCTGCGGTACGAGTAGATACGGATCTGAAATGGTACTCTGGAGGCATGTCATTCCTCATCTCCAAGACCACCTTTCAGCACTTCCTCCACTGTCCCAAGGATGCATGGCTGAAGCTGCATCGTCCTGACTTGAAAGAGCAGTTCTCCTTCTCTGAGTTTGAACTCCACTTGATGGAGCAGGGTAACGAGGTGGAGTCGCTGGCACGAGATTTATTCCCTGGCGGTATTGAAGTCTCTACCCGTGGTGAACACGCGGTAGAAGACACGCTGCGCCTCATGGCGTCCAAGACTCCCGCTATCTTTCAGGCAACCTTCATCCACGATGGATACATCGTGCGCAACGACATGCTTGCATACAACACGGACACCGGCTTGTGGGATCTGTACGAAGTGAAGGGCACTAACTCCATGAAGCTTGATCAGAAAGAACGTGATCATATTACGGACATTGCGTTTCAGGTGTCAGTGATGCGCCGTGCTGGGGTCCCTCTGGGGAAGGCACATCTGATTCATTTGAATAAGGAGTATGTACGACAGGGAGACTTGGTGCTTTCGGAACTCTTTGCCATTGAAGAGGTTACCGAGGCGGTGGAGGGACGTATCCCAGAGCTGGAGCCAAAGATGGAAGCAGCAAAGGAATATCTGTTGCGGGAGACTGAGCCTGCAGGGAATTGTGATTGTCTGTATGCGACACGACGCAATCACTGCAGTACCTTTGCATATTCCAATGCAGAGGTGCCGGAGTATTCGGTGCATGATATCTCACGTATCCACAAGACAAAGCTTACGAACCTCATAGAGCAGCGGATATATGCACTGGAGGATGTAGACCCTGAAGCACACAAGCTTTCAGAGAAGCAGACGAACCAAGTGCACGCACAGCAGCGGAAGTTCCCGGTGATTGAGACAGAGGAGATTCGCTCCTTCCTTGACTCACTCGTATTCCCACTCCACTTCTTTGACTATGAAGCATATGCACCGGCGATACCTGCCTTTTCAGGATATGGTCCATACAAGTTCATTCCGTTTCAGTTCTCTATGCACATTCTGGACGCACCGGGAGGAGAGTTGCGACACGTAGAGTTCTTGCATGAGGAGTTTAGTGATCCCTCTGATGCGGTGGCACGCAAGTTGCAAGAGATATATACCGGTGGCTCGGTGATGGTGTGGCACGAGACCTTTGAGAAGACCATCATCAATGTGAATATCGCCAAGCGACTACCACAGCATGCTGCATTCTTTGAACGCTTCAATGCCGCAAT
Organism: Candidatus Kaiserbacteria bacterium; assembly: GCA_023267735.1. Lineage (GTDB taxonomy): Bacteria > Patescibacteriota > Minisyncoccia > Phycocordibacterales > Phycocordibacteraceae > C7867-001. The sequence goes on along the minus strand of JAHFMT010000028.1, from coordinate 2,856 downwards.
GGTGGACTTGGAAAAGATATTTACCAGTCAGCACTATATCCATCATGGCTTTAAGGGACGGACGTCCATAAAGAAGATACTGCCCGTGTTGGGGGAGGGCTTTTCATATGAACAGCTTGCTATCTCAGAAGGTGGGCAGGCATCCAATGAGTGGTGGCGCATGGTGGGCCCTACCATCACCCCAGAAGAGAAGCAGCAGATTGCTGAAAACCTCAAGACGTACTGTGGGTTGGATACCGAAGCAATGTACGTGATCTACAAGCATCTGACGGATGTGGTGTGATGTTTGGTAGGATTGTCTCTATGTATACAAAACGTCTTCTCCGCATTGCTTTGATTGTAGTAGTCATACTTCTTATCCCTCTATTCGGAACCCTCTTTGTTGCGGGGTGGCAGTGGGGTCCATCTGATTTCCTTTCTATGGGTGCCTTGTTGTTTGGTACTGGTTTGCTGATTGATCTTGCAATGCAGAAGATTACGGATTCACGCAAAAAGCTGATTGTGATAGTTGCTATTGTCGGTGTACTGCTTCTTGTGTGGGTAGAGCTTGCCGTTGGTGCGGTATCACGAACACTCGGGTTCTAACGGTTACCCACGTGCTGAAATACTTGACTTTATACAAATAAGTAGTATTTTGTTGCTTATCAAAACAACATTGTTTTGGTGTGGTATCCGTGCCAGTACACGGACCTGAACTAGGTATCCTAGCAGGAGGGAACATGGGTCTTTGGAAACAGCTCCCCGAGAGCAACGAGTGGGCGCACATCATCGTGCCGCAGCGTGTGCGTGAGCGTCTGACTGGCACGTGCTTTCGTGGCCGGCACCTGGCGCTTGCGGGTAACTTCTCTCACTTCCAAACGGCGGGGGAGGTGCTTGGGAACAGGCAGGTGTGCAGCGCGTTTTTGAACAAGCTCGAAGAGCTGCGGTCCACGGGATTCACCGGGACCCGCGCCCTGTCCATCTTGCTCACGGACACGGTCGGGTGGGAAAGCACGCAGGATATTGCGGACCTCGACCCCGACGTGCTCGAGCGCTTCAGGCTGAATCGTCGTGCTACCGCGCTTCGGGTGAAGTCGGATCGGCGTGATGTGCGTGCCCCGCAGACCAAGGATCTCACGCTGGTGTACGAGGTCTGTCGTGATGGTCGTGACATCGTGGCGATCGTGCGCTCCATGTATCCCGGGTATAACATCGGGAAACTGGAGGGCGACGTGAGCAAACGTGAGAACCGCGTGTTCTTCGACTGGGACCATCCGGGCGAATAGCCGCTCATCAAGAAAGCCGACCCATTGGGTTTGCTCTTGGTGGGCGGTTTTCTTTTATATACAAAAAGGGCCCGACCGAAGTCGGACCCCTTGTCACGCACGAGGCTGTGTCACTCCATCTGAAACAGCTTCACGCGCTGGCTGCGGTTGAACTCCTCCTCGAGGATCCTGAGCGTCTCGGTGTGACTGCGCTCCGGAAAGATCTCGTGGAAGCGGTACCGCTTCAGGCGACCCAGCGAGAAGATTTCCCGAATGGTCATCACGACGAACTCAACCGGTGTGTCTTTCCCATCTTCGGGACAGAATCGGATGAAATCATGAATCTTTACGGGCTGGATGATCTTGTCGTACTGGGGCATCAGGAAGCGTTTGTGCCTCTTGATGTCCGCAAGTACTTCAGGACTCACCGTAACTCGGTGAATGTGTGGCATGGTACACCCCCTGTGTTGTTCCATAGGTAAGCGTACGTCTTTGTAGGTGGGTGTCAAACACCTGCTGCGCATTCGTGGCTTTGCCCGTATCATGCAGGTATGAAAAAACGCTGTGCATGGGTACCACTTTCCAAACCCGACTATGTCGCATATCACGACCAGGAGTGGGGCAGGAAGGTAACGGATGACCGTCTGCTATTTGAAATGCTTATCCTTGAAGGTGCACAGGCGGGACTCTCTTGGTATACGGTGCTGCAAAAGCGAGAGATGTACCGAAAAGTGTTTAAGGGATTTGATCCAAGCAAGGTGGCACGTATGACTGATACTGAGCTTGCAAAGGCACTCACAAACCCAGGCATCATCCGGAATCGGTTGAAGGTGTACGGGACACGACAAAACGCACGGGTGTTTCTTGCCATACAAAAAGAGTTCAGCTCGTTTCATACCTACCTACGCAGCATCCTCGGCAAGAAGGTGATACACCGTGCAAAAACAATGCGTGACATTCCCACCACAACACCAGAAGCAGAAACCCTCTCAAAGGACTTACAGAAACGGGGCATGACCTTTGTTGGTGGCTCTATCATCTATGCCTACATGCAAGCAGTGGGGTTAGTGGACGACCACATGCGAGACTGTTATCGTGCACAGCAATGACGTATCAGGTACTGCTGTTTTATAAATACGTAACGATTGAGAACCCGCAGGAACTTATGGAGCGGGTGCGTATGCTTGCAACAACGCACGGCCTGCTTGGCCGCTGCCTTATCGCAGAAGAAGGCATCAACGGCACCTTTGAAGGGGAGACTGCTGCCACCGAAGCATTTCTAGAAGAGCTTCTCACCGATGCGTGTTTTGCTGATATGCCCATCAAGCGAAGTGCGGGGACGGGCACCGCGTTTCCAAAGCTTTCCGTAAAGGTACGCAATGAAATTGTCGGGACACGTTTTCCCGCAGATGTTGATCCCCGCAAACAAACCGGTACCCACATTACCCCCGAGGAACTGCGTGCGTGGTATGAGCAAGACGAAGACTTTGTGGTGATTGATATGCGCAATGACTATGAATTCCGTTCAGGTCATTTCCGTAACTCAATTAATCCAGGGCTTGAGAACTCACGTGACTTGCCAGAAAAGATACCTGAGCTCTTGCCGCACAAA
>JAHFMT010000027.1 GCA_023267735.1 Candidatus Kaiserbacteria bacterium | reverse complement strand
CAGTGACTTTGGTGATGCGCCTGAGAACCAATCACGCACAAACTGCGTGATGGTGTCATATTCCACCAATCGGGTGATGCGGAATACAGCAAGCGATACCAGTACCAAATCAAGTACCGATATATGCGCAGGCACCTCTGCCAAACTCTGCAGCCCCACCAAACTCCAGAGGAGCAGTGCACCAAAGAACAGCCCTGAGCACAAATTCCAGATGTGAATACGCGTACGCATGTGAGTAGAGTTATTTACCTGCAAGTGCCACATCAAGCATCTGCTTGAGTGCGGTGTATGGGTACGCACCTCCAACTGGCGTCATCTTTCCTGACGCGTTCACAATAATGCTCCATGGGGTACCCTGCCCGCCCGTAGCAACGGCATTCTCGGCATCTTTCTGTATACGCTCTGCCATGCGGCCACTGGCAAGACATTCATTGAACTTCGTAACGTCTACGCCCACGTACGCGGCAATCTTTGGCAGTTCTGTTTCTGGGAGACTGTCATTTGATGAGGTTACTTCCATGACCCGGTCAATATATGCCCAGAAGGCATCTTCACCACCGATGGCAGCTGCACACTCTGTTGCTTCTGCTTCCTTGCGTGCTTTCTTGTGAAGCATGTCGAGTGGGAAATGACGATACACCCATGCCACCTTCCCGCTTGGACCATACTCATCAATGACTTGCTTCATGGTCATGTGGAACTGCTTACAAAACGGACACTCAGTATCTGAGTACTCCACAATCTTTACGGGCGCATCAGGGTTACCACGAATGTGATCTTCACGGGTTATTGGCGCAAGCTGCTTAAGGGCAGCCGCCTGTGCAGCTGCCGTAGGATCTTTAGGTTCTGCTGGCTTCCCAAACATCAACGCCACGGCAATGATGGCTGCGCCGGCAACAACGGCGATAGGGGTAAGGTAAGGCGACGGACCGCGTGTGGCGGTTGGTGCTGGGGCTGGCGTAGTAGTTTCCGGAGTTTCCATGAATACAAGATTACGAATATACCCCTAAGAATACCGCATCCCCTAACATTAACAAAAACCCACGTGGTTACTACATTGTGTGATGAACAGCACCCTGTGTTTGTGCCGAGTCAACTTGTTTGTATATATCAGGACGCGGGTCACCCGTAACATCAAGAGCCGCCCACGCACCCTTATTCATACGCGCAAGCGCATGATCAACAATGGTATACGTCCCTGGAACCTCTGCGACAAACTCCACAATACTTGCCCCACCCGGAAGCACCTGGGTAGTTTGCACGTTATGTTCCAGCGCGCCACCAATAGACGCCTCTGGGTAGACCGTATCGAATATCTCACCAATGACATGGAACGAGGAGATGAGGTTTACTCCCCCATTTCCTACATAGATACGAATAGTGTCTCCTGTGTTTGCGTGCATGCGTGGCGCCGACTCTATCTGACCATTAAAGGTCACATATGTTGGCATGCCATCAAGAAGTGCTTGCGCATCGAACGGCACCAGCCCACGTTTGCCGAGTTGACCTATTGTATAGAGCTCGCCTTGGACTAGGTAGAATTCTTTATCCACCTTTGGCAACCCTTCCTTTGGCTCAACCAAGATAAGGCCATATTGTCCATGCGAGTTATGCGTAGAAACATTTGGCATTGCACAGTGGTATATATACAGACCAGGATTACGCGCCTGCCACTGGAATGTCTTTGTCTCTCCTGGTGCAACGTGCGTAAGTGCCGCGCCGCCACCCGGGCCAGTCACTGCATGCAGATCTATACTGTGATCATGTAGGCTCGACGGGTCATTCGTGAGGGTAAGCTCGATCATGTCGCCCTCCCGCACCCGAAGCATTGGTCCAGGAGTATGACCATTGAACGTCCAGTAATTGAAATAAATTCCGGGCGCAACCTCGGCAATCACCTCCTTGGTGGTGAGTGCTATGCGCACCACCCCATCAGCATCAGGTGCTGTCGGCTCACTCGGCACACTATTTGGATCTTGCCCAATGGTATCCACCTTTTCAAATCTGTTTTTGAAACGGAAAAAATCAATAATACCTGCAAACGGAATAGACGGAGGAAGTCCCCCAGGGGCATGCGAGTGCATGAACACAGGCATTGCAAAGTCTGGAGGATACGTCCTGTTCGCAAAGAATCCAAGCGCCACGGCAACAAAAAAGAGCATGACCGGAATATATAACCATCTTCGTTGCGCAAAGAATTGCACACCCTTTTTCTTCCAAAACACGTATAAGATAACCGCGAACGCACTTGCACCAACAAGTGCAGCGAGCGCTTCAAGGATAAGATAGGTCAACATAGATGGGTATTATGCGTGATACGGTATTCTGCACTCATCAAAACAGTGCGCAGCTTTATTTAAAGAGAAAATCTTCTCCTTCCCCTTTTGCAGTACCCGCACCGCATTAACCGACTGCAGCACACGTAGGTGATGGGTAATAGTCGGTTGACGCAACGACATCTTTCTTGCAATGTCAGTAACACTTAGACCTTTTTGCTCCATGCCCAACATACACACCAATCGGTATCGACTTCGTTCTCCCACTACCTTAAAACAATCAGGACAGGTTTCTTTTTCCAAACCAAGTCCCTTGTGCGCTGTTTTTTTCATATAGATACCTATCTATATTAACACGCCACGAACTTGGAGAAGTTCCTTCTGTGCTTAAAGCGCGTTCGGTGCACCCTCCCCACCAAGCACGGTAAGGATATTCTTTGCAGCAACCTCAGCCATGTGTGCACGTGTCTCACGAGACGCTGACGCGGTGTGTGGGGTGAGAATGACGTTCTCAAGATCAGTAAGTCCTGGGGAGAGTGCTGGCTCATGTTCAAACACATCCAGTGCTGCGCCAGCAATCACGCCAGTGCGTAGTGCTTCCACCAGTGCCACCTCATCAACCACAGGGCCACGGGAGGTATTCACCAAATACGCACTCTTCTTCATCAGCGACAAGCGTGCCGCATTCATCAAATGCGTTGTCGTTGGGAGTAGTGGCACATGCAACGAGAGCGCATCAACCTGTGGCAAGAGCTCATCAATGGTTGCTACAAATGAGGCACCGAGTTCCGCCTCAAACGCTTCGTTTCGCTTCATGTCGGTATACACAATATGCATACCAAATCCGTTATGCGCCATACGTGCGAGTGATTGCCCAATACGTCCTGCACCCACAATACCGAGTGTCTTGCCAGTAAGATCCATGCCCAGAAGGAGGAGTGGCTGCCAGCCCTTATACTTCCCTGCACGCACAAAACGATCGCTCTCAGGAATACGACGTGCGAGCGCCAAGATAAGTGCGAGTGCATGCAGTGCTACCGTATCACTCAACACATCAGGAGTATTCGTTACGATCACGCCACGCTCTTTTGCCGCAGCAACATCAATGTTGTCAAAGCCAACGGCATAGTTAGCAAAGATCTTTGCGCTTGGCACCGCATCCATCACTTCCCCATCAATCTTGTCAGTGAGTAAACAAAGTACCGCATCGTATGGCTTTGCGGAGAGTGCCGCAATCAGCTCCTCTTTCGTAAGCACACCGTCTTTAGGAGACACATCGACGACATGCCCTGCGTTTCGTAATGCAATCAAACCTTCCTCTGGAACCTCTCGGGTGACAAAAATAGTAGACATGCGCAGAGTATATCAAACCTTGCTGAGAGGATTAACGAATCACGTATCCCGTGGCTGTAAGCGCCTGCGCAACACGCGCCATGGCATCAGTGAGCTCCGTGTCCGTAAGGGTGTGGTCAGGTGCCTCAAATACTAAGCGGAATGCAAAGGAAGTCTTATCCTCTTTGGTAAAGCTATCAAACAGGTCCGTACGGACGAGCAGTGCGCCCGCAGCGCTACGTATACGCTCTGCAGTTGTTTCTGCGGTCTCCCCTGCTGGTGCCCATGCGGCAATATCCCGAAGTGCAAATGGATATGATGAAAATGGTTTGAATGCAGACAGTGTGTAACGCTTTGGTGTGTACTCGGCACCGTACGTTTCAAGATTTGCAGCAGACAGGTTATCCGTAACTGGTACTCCTTCCGCCATTGGCTCAGTGGTGCGCAATTCAAGGTATTCACCCGATGCAGGAAATACGGTTCCCACTTCAAACAACTTTGGTGTTTCTTTTGGTGGAAGGATGCGTGGCGCATACTGCATCGCACGCTCTTGTGCCTGTGCAAGCGTCTCAGTAAGTGACGGACGGAGTGCAGGGCGTGTGGTATCCAGTGGATTTGCGAGCACCACTTCTCCGGAGGTCGTAAATGATTGAGTGGATACTTCAGCAAAGCCAGCAGCAACCAAGTGATCCTTCATCCGTTCAATACCATGGAAGCGATTCTGATCAGCAACATGTGTAGATACCGGAAGCTGCATAGGCACTACACGATCATACCCAATCAACCGTCCCACCTCTTCAGCGATGTCTTCAGGAATGGTGAGGTCAACGCGATCTGCCGGTGGCGTAATGCGATACATATCACCATCAATTACTACCTCTGCACGAATGCGTCGCAACACATCCAGCACCTCAGCTTCGGTAAACGAAGCACCAAGAATACCGTTAATGCGTGCGAGTGATACCTGGATACTTGTTGGTGCGGGTACAAATGCTGGCGGGTTCGTAAGTGGCACATCTAAAATAGCCGCAAGCTCGCGTGCCACGCCCTCTTCGGTGCCACAATCCGCGGCACGGTTTGGCAGCACCTTAACATCAAGCACCTCTCCTGCTACCCCATCAATCTCAAACGAGTGGAAGGTAAACGCATCAACAAGCGCCGCAATGTCTGGAAGCGGCTCAGCGAAATATGCTTGCAACTGGGTACGGGAGATTTTCATACTTCTTTTTGATCAAACGCGTATACAAAACGCGGGTCCCCGTTATGGAACAACCGCACATCAGGGATGCCGTACTTAATCATGAGTAGACGCTCCAGTCCGCCACCAAACGCAAAGCCCGCCACCTTCTCAGGATCAAGTCCTGCGGAGCGTATAACATTTGGATGGAACATGCCACCACCACACACCTCAAGCCATAGCCCCTCCTTGCCTGGCGCCTCAAACCACACAGCCACTTCTACTGAAGGCTCCGTGAAGCCGAAGAAGCTTGGACGAAAACGCACCTTTGCATCAGGACCAAGAAACTCACGGTAGAAGGTTTCAAGCGTTCCCTTTAAATGCGCCATCGTTACGCTTCCTGTAGGACCAACCGCAAAACCATCCACCTGATAGAACTGGGCTTCGTGGGTCATGTCGGTCGCCTCATTGCGGAATACCTTTCCTGGCGCAATCACGCGCGCTTCGGTTCCTGCTTCTTTTGCAAGCTTCTCCAGTGCACGTATAGAGGTAGACGTGGTGTGCGTGCGCAAACACGCAGGCGCACCCCCCTCAGGAACCTTCACCCAAAACGTATCTTGCATACCACGTGCAGGATGATTTGGTGGAATGTTGAGACCGGTAAAATTATGGAAGTCATCCTCTATCTCAGGACCATACGCAATAGAAAAGCCCATGCGACCAAAGATGTCCGCGATATCGCGGGTGGCAATAGTCATGGGGTGTAAACGACCCGTCATGCAAAAAATATACCTTTTTGAAGGCGTTTGGGAAAGCGGCTAAAGCACCAACTCTGAAAACGCCTTGCCCTGTCGTATATATACTCGCCCCTCAGACCCTACGCGAAAGTCAGCACCTTCTGCCTGCAGGAGCGGTACCACGGTGGTAGAGAAACGCGCATCAAGTTCTGCAGCGTAAATACCATCTGGCAATGCCACGAGCACAAAATCTTGCTCACCGGGATAAAAATCAGCGTGCATTACCCGTGCAGAAAACGTCACCGTAGTGGTGGCAACACAGGTACCTGACGTACAGAAATAAAATGGTGCGTTATCAACTGACCCGTGCCAAAGCGCTGTAAGCTCATTTCCTTTCGGCACAAGCTCGAGCTTTGCTGAGGACACTTGGGGTGTAGAACTTGCCACTGACTTCGGCAGCACCTTTGCTGGTGCGAACAATGCAGCAACCGTCGCGTACCCAGGATTCTTGGTCTTTGATGCCAACGTACCTGTCGCCGTGCTCGTAGCAGAAAGAAATTCAGGTATTGGTACAATCACTGGCGCAACCGGCACCAGCAACGGATGTGCTTCTGTCACCTTTTCTGAAACGATTGGCAATGTCTTTTCCCATGCGTGATATCCCTCACGAGCTACAGAAACGGTGTGTGTTCCTGGGATAAGATTCTGTACGAAGATATTTCTCTGCAACAGACTGTTCGTCTCTGCCACCTCACCATCAATGGTCGCCGTTACCCCCGTACCAGAAAGACGGAGAAACACTCCACCGGTGCGCACAATGCCTTCTGAGGTATGGAAACGCCACCCATTAGCAAAGAGCGCCAACGGCACAATTGCTGCCGCAAAGACGGCAAGGAGGACGAAGAAATACGTGCGTCGCGCACGCGACGAAAGAGGTTGCATATAGCGCAATGTTACCCGCCCTTTGCCGTTGCCGCAATCTTGCCTTTTTCTGCAGCACGATGCTTTGGGGTGACCCAAAAACCAAGGTAGCGACCAAACAAAAGTCTTGTCTGTGAATCAAGGCCTGGGAACGATCCGAAGACCACCAGCGTGACCGGTACCAATATCCACTGGAGCACCATAAAGAACCGGAAGCGTGTCTTTTTAACGAAATCAGGAATTGGTGGGAGCAATGTCATCGCAATCACCGCAGAGAGCACCAAACCAAACATGGCAATGATCATCAAGTTACGCGTAATGATTGGCAGGTTGTACGAGAGCACGGTTGCATTGAACTCACGACCGCCAAGAATAAGCGGCATCCATCCGAGCAAGAAGATCATGATTGGATTCGTTGCAAGTGACCAGAACCCTTCCACCTGCACGAATGCATGGCGCAACTTCTTGGCAAGAGGAATGCGTGGGTTTTTTACAAACCCCATGAGGATATACGGAATGTTTTCCGCACCCCACATCCATCGGCGATGCTGCTTATAAATATTCACGAGTGTCTGCCTAAATGTTGGTGCAAGGTTTGCATCCATGGAGACCGGATATGAGATAGGCACCGTCTCCCAATCACCGTCATGAGCAAGGAGAAGATTCCAGTAGATACGTGAATCCTCTGACACCATATTGGTCTGCCAGTACCCAATCTCATAGAGCGCTTTGAACGACACGGCGTGTGACGAGAACGTTGCAAGCTTCTCGGGACGCTCCTGCTGCACCATCTGCCAGAACGTACTAGAAATTGCCGCTACACGAGATACCGCTGGCGCATGCCAGATATTGTTGTAATAGAACGGCACTGGTTGGAACGATGCCTTGTGTGGATTTGGATGGGTGAGGAAGTGCCACGTAAGACACAAGAAGTAGTCGGGATATGGTGCTGTGTCCATATCAAACGCAGACACAATCACGTCGTCATACGGCACCTGCTTTGCATCAAGCACCTGGGTGCGCGCCTGCTCTGCCATATAGGAAATGTTTGATCCCTTCCCTGCCATCTCTCCAGGCACGTCAGCAGGATGCACGGTTATAAGAATGGCACCAAACTTGCTCGCATACTTTTCCTGTATCGCCTTCGCCGTTGCGATTGCTTCTTCGCCTGCACGCGCTTCTGCACCCAGTACGACGAAAATATTCTGATGATCATACCGACATGACAACAATGTCTGTATCGTATGCTCAACCACATCTATGTCTTCTTTATAAAACGGAAGGAGTACGAGATGACGCAGGTGCTCGTGCTTAAGGTTTGCGGTAAGCTCCTGCCAATCAACCCGCATGTTGTAGCGCACCCGCTTCCAGTTGTGGCGCAGGTGAATAGAAAGATATGACGTCTTCAGCAACCAGAAGAGGTCAAACGCGATAATGAAGTATGCAGCCCATACCGGTACGAAAAATGATGCGATAAAAATGAGCGCAATGGTCCCCCAGGAAAGGATGCCGGGGAGCATTTCAAAGGCACGGTATAGTACACGATCAAAACCCTGCAGGTCGCTTGCGCGACCCGCCTTAAAGTACGGCGTCTTGATATACGGAAGGTCTACCATAGAAAATGAGTGGTGTTTCCTCCAGACTACCCCAGAGTGCGCTGCCTTTCAATGTGCAGGAAAAACCAGATAAATCATGGTACGATACCGCGTACGGCCGCCTTAGCTCAGCTGGTTAGAGCAACTGTTTTGTAAACAGTAGGTCCCCAGTTCGAATCTGGGAGGCGGCTCCACATAAATCAAAAGCCCCGCATATGCGGGGCTTTTGTTATTCCTCAGACGGGCTCGTTGCGTCCGTACCGTTGCGAAGCTTGTGCTTCAAATCATTCATAGAGCGCACAAACGGTGAGGTGGGAGCTGGTGCTGCCTGCTCTGCCCCGTGATGTGCCCGGAGTGCTCGTACCGCACGGGTAAGGAGTCGCTCCAGTACGCGCACGACCACCAACGAAAAGTGTGCAA
>JAHFMT010000026.1 GCA_023267735.1 Candidatus Kaiserbacteria bacterium | reverse complement strand
CCGTACTTTTTGCAAACTTTGTATTGCAGTTCTTCTTCCACACTGCACCGCTCTACGTCTCACTCTATCTTCATACGGTTCTTGGTATCCCATGGTCTACCCTTGGATTCGTATTTATGCTCATGGTGCTCCCGTTTGTATTGGTGGAGTACCCTGCAGGTGAAGCTGCCGATCGGTGGTTTGGTGACAAGGAACTCATGGCCGCAGGATTTATTGTTACGGGCATCTCGTTTGCTGCTGTCGGCTTCTTTACCAGCACCACGGCACTTTGGTTTATTGCCGCTATCCTCGTAGCGAGCCGTATTGGTGCTGCTACCACTGAGGCAATGGCGGAAGGTCACTTCTTTAGGCGTGTGTCAGAGACAGACGCACCAACGGTGAGTTTGTTCCGTATGGCACGCCCACTTGCTGCGCTCTCTGCTCCTGTCATTGGAAGTATCTTGCTGGTACTAGGTGGATACACCACGCTGTTTGTGGTCTGCGGCATTCTGGTTGCATTCTTTGGTGCGATTGCCGCACTCATGATTGAGGACGTGAAGTAGTGTCCTGGAGGAATACTTCGCGGCATTACTACTTTGGGAGTGTAAAAAGCGTACCGTGTTTTGTTACCAAACCTTCAGCAACCAGTGCATCAAGCTGCGTAGCACACTGATTCTTTCTAAGTGGATTTGCCCGCATGAGTGCTGTTTTTGATTTCCCTCCTGTACTGAGTGCACGCAAGATCATACCGCGCATCTCACGGTCAGATCCCTTAAAGGTTTTCTGTTTGGTGTAGTGTTTGCTCTTTGCGTTTATGCGTATACCAGAAGACTTCAGGTGGGCGCCATAGTCCATGAGTGCTGCGTACCACTCTCGCGCTTTGCCTTTTGGATAGGCCTTGGTGAGTATGCGAAGAATCTCAGCATCAGAAACAGCTTTCTTTTTTGGAAAGAAGTGGTGAGTGATCACGGTACGGATATTCGTCTCAATGAATATGCCATCTTCGTTGTGCGCAAAGGCGGATACTGCACCAGCGGTATATGGACCAATGCCTGGCAGGCGCACGAGCGCATCCTTTCCTTTTGGTAATGTGCCGCCATGTTCTTTTACTGCCGCTTTTGCAGTCTCGTGGAGCATCTTTGCCCGTCGGTTATACCCAAGTCCCTGCCACGCCACAAGCACATCAGAGAGTGGCGCAGAGGCAAGTGTCACGATATCGGGAAAGCGTGTCAGGAAGTTCTTGTAAAAAGGAATAACACGCTCTACCTGTGTCTGCTGCAGCATTACTTCTGACACGAGAATCTTGTATGGATCCTTTGTCTTGCGCCACGGGAGCGTATGGCGCCCATGGGTGCGATAGTGCTGCCACACCGTACGCTGGAATGTTGTAATAGCATTTTTCATAGTACAACCAGCTATTTGGTGCGCTTCTTTTTCTGTATCTTCTTGCGAAGCTCACTTGGTACGCTGTAGGTGCTGGTGTCAGCGATATCCACGAAGAGCTTCCCGTTGAGGTGATCTATTTCATGCTGAATGATGCGGGCCAATAAATTCTTTGCCTCAAGCACAAAGGGTGTTCCGTGTTCGTCATATGCCGATACGGTGATGCGTGCGGGACGTACTACTTTCCCAAACAGTCCACCAGACACAACACTGCCACACCCCTCCCAGTCTTTGTTCGTTGTCTTTGATACTGCAGTTATTTTTGGATTGATGAATACACGAAGCGCGTCTCTATTTTTATCGTTCTCTTTACGAAACGTTGTCTTACGTACTTCGGTAACAAATATGCGCAGGCCACTGCCTATCTGGGGTGCTGCCATACCCACCAAATCATGATGGCGCATGGAGTCTACTAAATTATGTACGATACGTTTTGTTTGTGTGGAGATAATGTCTTTCACCGCCAGTGCCTTGGCACGAATTACCGGATTCCCTACCTGCGTCGCGTTGCGGACGATCATACTTCGTAGATAACGTCTTTGCGCTCAACAACAATTTTCCACCCACGCTTCTTTGCGTGCTCATACAGCGCCTTGTTGGGGTTAAACGCTATCGGCGTCTCTACCATCTCAAGCATGGGAATATCAGTTTCTGTGTCTCCTACAGCAATAGATCCTTCAAGGGTGAGGTTCTCTTTGCGGAGCGCACGCTGGAGTACGGATGCTTTGTTGCGAATAACATCCTCATCTACGACGCCACCCGTAAAAGCATCGTTTGGTCCCGTTTCGTAGAAGAAACCATATACCTTGTCAAAGCCCGCTGCTTCGCCAAAGTCACGGGCGATAAACGAAGGTGAGTGTGAAATGGCGAGTAAGAAGTACCCCTCAGCCTTGAGGCGCTTAATAAGATCACGGGTGTAGCGATACACCCGATTCTTCTTCTCAGCGATGACTTCTTTGGCAGCACGTTCAGCATCTGCATACGGCACACCCTTCAGATACGTACCGAAGATGGTAATAACTTTGCTGAGATAGCTTTGATAATCACCTTGGCGGTTCAGCCAATTCTCATACTCTGCGCCATACACGGCACGTGCTTCTTTGGGAAAGATATCGTGCTCAATCAGCTCCTCAACAAGCTCAAGAAAGAGTGACCACCGGAAGACGGTGCCGTCAATGTCAAACACTGCCACCTTCTGCTTCTCTGGTTCGTTCATATGGTCATAATACCACTTAGGTTTTAGGCCACACCAAAGCGGCTTTTGGGTACAGTTTGGTAAGGGGGTGCGCTATGCAGTCGTGTGGACGTGCAGGACATATATAGCGCCCATAGAGAACAAGACCGTTGTTTACATACCTCCAGTCTTTTTTCGGAATAAGTGCTTCAAGATCTTTGGATATCTTTTTGAGATCAGTGTGGGTGGTAAGCCCAAACCGGAGTGCAAAGCGTTTTACGTGCGTATCGGTCGGAATACCCTCATATATGCCATACAGCTCTCCCAGTATCACGTGCGCGGTCTTGTACCCCACCCCAGGAAGTGCAACTAACGCCGCTTCGGTATTCGGTATCTTCCCCGCATGTCCTTCTACAATCAGCTTTGCGCTACCAACAATAGCTTTCGCTTTATTCCGAAAGAACGGAATAGAAGAGAGTTCTTTCGTAAAGGTAGTGAGATCTGCGTGTGCAAAATCCTTTGGTGTTTTGTATTTCTTCCACAGCGTTGCCGTGAGCTTATTCACCGCCTTATCCGTGCATTGTGCTGAAAGTACCACTGCCGCAAGAAACTGAAATGGTGTGGTATAAGCGAGCTCACTTTTAGGCGTTGGGTATGCCTTCTTGAGATATGACACTATCTGTGCCGCACGCAAACGACGTGCATCACTATTCACCTGTTTCTTCATGGCGAGTAAACGCGAGATGGTAGACAAGGGTACTTATCCCACCCACGGCTGCACACAAAAGCACGAGGGTTACCAGCATGCCAAGGAATGGTACGGTACCAATGACATAGAGTACGGCGGTACCCAGTACGGCATGGCGCCAGGTGAAATGTTCACGTTTCAATACTCTGCGTGCAAGTACGATACCGGCAATGGCACCCGCCAAAAGATATCCCACAAGCACGAGCAGTACGTATCCTGCTGCAATAACAAAGCCAACGCCAGCGCCAGCAAACGAGATCAGGAGCAGAAGCACCAGTATTGGTGTTGCAACAATAACTGAGAATCCAAGGAGCGCAGTGAGAATAAAACTTGATAGTGGTTTGCGCACGGTCTCATCAGCCACCGCTACGACAAAGCGTGGGAAGAGTCCTGCCAAAAGTCCCACAGCAATAAGTACCGCAAAGAGTCGCACGAGGAGGAATATTCCTGCACCAAAGAAGGCAAACAAGCGTGCCTCGTGTTCAGTAGGTAAGAAGGTTTTGCCGGTATATTCAATACCGCCCGTAACAACCGTTCCTTCGGCAATGCGTGCTTCTTGGGGCGCATTGTATTTAAGTGTGCCACCAATGCTCGTTCCCTCTTCAACGGTAAGAGAGTTTGTGGCAACGACACGCACATCTTTAGCAAAGGTGCCTTTGAGCGTTACCTTGCTGCCGTATATGGTCACTGGACCCTCAGCTCCACCGAGTACCTGTACCGTGCTGCCGAGCAACAATCCCTCGCCAATCATTCCCGTAATGTCAGCATGAGAAGCAACCGCAAAGAGGTCGCCACTAATAGGTTCCGTAGCGAAGAGGCGTACCGCTGCGGCACGTACATCCCCGATTACGGGCGCACGCAAGTTAAGCGTGCCACCACCAAGCAGTGCATCACCTTTCGTTGGTGACGAGATGAGTACCGTACCACCAAACACAGAAATGTCTTTCTCTATTGGTGCCGTTACCGTTACCTCAGTACCGGCAAGGTAGGCGTTTTCAGAAAGGACGGCACTCTGGATGAGAGATGGTTCGTAGTTAACGTATGCAGCAGATACGCCCTGTGGGAGAAGGAGTGCTGCGCCGAGGATAAGTGCAAACCGTCGCATACGTCTATGCTATCACGCGCTGTGCGGTCGCGTACGGCGACGCAGTGCAAAGGTTGCTCCAAGGAGTGCAAAAGATAGGAGCTCAAAGATAAAGCAGTAGATACAGGTAGCGTGTATGATAAATAGCTGTATACCTATCAATCCCACAGATCCCACTGCCGCAGCGCTTGAAAGGACAAACATAGCCCGATACAGGCGACGTTCAGGCACGAGAAGTGCCATGGCTGCAAGCATGAAGATAACTGCAGCAAACATCGCGCCATACACCCCAAGAGGAATGCCCAGTGGTCTTGCAAACGCACTTTGTGCTACCTCAGCACAGTTACTAAATGCCGCCACTTCACAGGTAGGTACTTTCCCTTCAAGAGCGGTATCAGCGAGGTACCACGCATCGGCAAGTGCAAAGAAAGAAAGCACGAGCACCAAGATGGTGAGCCGTTTTGTTTTCATAGGGTAAGTGTATCTGACCCATAGAGCGAGGGCAACAAAAACGCCCCGGAGGGGGCGTGTTATGCGATTGCGTCAATCTGTACCTTTACGAAGTGCTGGCGATGGCCACGGCGCTTGAGGTAACGGCTCTTTGCCTTGTACTTCACTACCTCAACCTTCTTTGCGCGACCTACCGAGAGCACGGTTGCAGAAACCTTGGCACCCTTAATGACAGGGGTACCCAACGTGGTGTCTTTGCCGTTATCCACCATCAATACCTCATCAAATGAGACGGCATCACCCTTCTTCACCTCCTCAGCAAGCCTTTCAATGGTAATAATCGTTCCCTTTGAAACGACGTACTGCTTGCCACCGGTCTTAATGACTGCGATTTCCATGTGGGAGAAGAGTACCATATTCCCTTTTGGGAGACAACTGAAGCCCTTTGGCGCCGCCAGAAATGGTCAATAAGACACGGGAAATACTTGACAATTCATATAAATATGTGATATATTCTCGCTGGATATACCTCAGTACCAATCACCCCTGTCAAAGGATCTCACGATGAAAAACTTCGTAGTCTTCTGGTGCGCCCTGGCGTACGTCTTCCAACTTTCCGTGGTGGCCATCATCTACGCCACGCTGGGAATGAAGACCGCCGCGGGCGCCTCGTCGTATCCCGCGTTGTTCATCTGCCTGGTCTCACTGGTCCTGCTCGTGTGTAACAACACGGATCGCGGCGGCTGGCATCTTCCGCATGTGAACGTCCTCGGGTGGACACTGTTCGCTGCGTCGGCCGTCATCGTGCTTCTGACGCAGGGCATCGACCTCGAACTGGACGATACGCCCAAACAGTATCTCGCGATGCTTCTGGCGAACGTGATTCCTGGGCTGGTCGGTCTTACGGCGCTCGCCGCCGCAAAGATCGGCCTGGATCCACTGCCCGCGTAGTCGCATTCGTGCGACCAAAGAGCCCCGCTTCACTTGAAGACGGGGCTCTCATTTATTCAAAATACTCTGGTGCTGTTTGATGCAGTTTGGTAAGTGCTTGAATGGTGGCATATACACCCCCAATAGTGTTGTGTCCTGGTCCCCTATCCATAAGGACAGCAAAGGCATACTTCGGTTTTTCATACGGGAAGAAGCCAATGAGCCAGGCGTTGGTGAACTCATTGTTTGCTCCCACCTGCGCCGTACCAGTCTTTGCACCTAACTTTACGAAACTACTGAGCGTGTTAAGACCGGACCCAGTACCCTCGGTTACTGCTTGGCGCATACCCTCACGCACCACCTGGAGCGCATCAGCACTGACCACAATGCTTTCACCCACCAGTGGTGCATCTTTGATAATCGTTGGCTTTACCAGAAGTCCATTGTTTGCGATAGCGGCCACTGCCTGTGCTGCTTCTATCACCGTTACCTGCATAGCGTACTGTCCAATTGAGGTGTGGTACGTGTTACCAATACGCCATGGCTCCTTTAACCGATCTTCTTTCCATGTGGGTGTTGGAATGAAGCCGGTATTTTCTCCTGGTAGTTCTATGCCCGTTGCGCGTCCATACCCAAACGATTGGTACCAGTGCACCAAGCGATCTATACCAAGCCCCTTCTGGTCGCCGAAGCCACCACCGACGGTGTAGAAGTAGACGTCAGAGGACCACGCAAGGGCACTGCGTGTGTTCATAGGACCGAGTGGTTTCCAGTCAGGGAAAATGGTTGGTTGGTCAGGATTGTATGGGTTTGGGATAACCAGTTTTCCGGTAGAGACAATAATCTTCTCTGGAGAAATAACGCCATCGGTAAGGGCACCCGCAGCCACTACGGTTTTCACAATTGATCCTGGTGCATAGAGTCCTCCAATAGCACGGTTCAAATATGGTGTGCGTGTGTTAGTCGTATATCCTGCAATCGTGTCTCGTTCTTCACCGTGAGAAAGCACATTCGGATCATATTCAGGGTATGAGACGAGTGCCCGTACTTCACCTGAATAGATATCCATCAACACCGCTGCGCCCCCCTGAAATGGAATGCGATCAGCAAGTTCATGTATGGAGTTATAGAACGCTTCCTGTGCCCGTGCATCTATGGAAAGTGTTACCGACTTCCCGTCCTCAGGAGCCTCCACAATGCCCTGTGACTGTATGGCACCACGCGCATCCTCTTCTATGAGCAATCGCCCATTTTTGCCGGCAAGGGTATCGTTAAAGGCCGCTTCAGCACCCGCAAGACCTGTTACCTCGGTGTCGTAGTAGTTGCCAGAAGAATCTTTCTTTGGATACGAGACGTATCCAATCACATGACCAAATCCGGGGGTTTTGTACTCACGCACCATACCCTTTTCTTCATCAACACGGTTTGCGGCAAGTACTACCCCATTCCTGTCCAGAAGTGCACCGCGTTTTGCAAAGATAACTTCTGGACGCAGACGATTGCGCTCACTCTTTGCGGCAAACGTTTCCCCATGAATAACCTCAAGAGAGAATCCCTTTACCACCAGACCAAGTGTTACCAGTGCAATGATAATGCCGGTGCCGATAAACACTGATGCGGCGAGTGGTTTTTCAAGACGTCCTTCAAATCGCTCACGGTCAAGCTCTGATACGTTTGATGCATCAAGAAATATTTCATCTGGATCCAACTCACGCACCTTTTTACTGCGTTTCGTAAACCACCGCATACGGTTAGGTGCGTGTCATGACGTGCGCACGAACAAAGCGCTGCACCGCCATGGCGATGAGCGAGATGATGAGGCCCGTAACCGTTGCATATGGGAATGGTGCCGCACCCTTGGTGAAGTAGAGGACGTCAAGCAAAACACCAAAGCCAAGTCCTGCGGCAGGTACCACGAGTGCAACCGCTGCAATGAGGAGTACCGAGAATGCATAGGGAAATACGAAGAGCACCAATAGAGCGGCAATCGCAAGGGCTACCCACCTCATGGTGTCGTTCTGCGCACTGCTACCCACGTAATGCTAAAGGGGTTTACCAATGGCGCTATGGATACTTCGGTGAACGGCGATGACGGATCGCTTTCAAGTGTCTTCACTACCCCAACAGGTGCACTGCCAAAGCCAGGAACGATAACGGCATCACCTTGTGCAAGGTTGGTTCCTTGCGGTACCTGGGCAACAAAGGCACCTGCTCCTTCTCCGTGGAGCGTAATAGGTGTGCGCTCACTCCCTGCCCACCCTTCCGTCACGCGTCCTGAGGCAGAAAAGAGCACCAAACGTGCCGTGTGCTTTTCCGCTGATTCAATGGTGCCAAGTGGTACGCCACCAGGGCCCGATGCATAGGCGCCAACCGCAACACCATCTGCGGTTCCTGCATCAATCACGTATGAGTCATACGGAGATACGGGTGGGCGCATAAGCACGGCCGCAGGTATGTCGGTAAGGATATCTCCACGCTCCCCAATAAGACGAGAAAGATCAGAAAGCTCTTCGGTAAGTGCCCGCTCCCGTGCACGTAGTGCTTCTACCTCACCAGCGAGCGCATCACGTTCGCCCACGAGTTTCGTGCGCTCATGAAATGAACCAAAGAAATCGCCTACCGCATCACTCATTGCAGCGCTTCCAGTAAAGACTGGTGCAGTGGTACGTACCAATAGCTCAGGTGCCACGATACGGAACATGAGTACAAAAAGTGCAACGGCAAGAACACTTGC
>JAHFMT010000025.1 GCA_023267735.1 Candidatus Kaiserbacteria bacterium | reverse complement strand
AGCTGTACAGCTCACCAGCGTCTGGAGAAGTAGGGGACTTAAGAAACGGGCCTGTCCATGATCCTGGGCGGGTTGGGCCACCGGTTGCAAACCAAATAAGGACGAAGAACCCGATGATACCGAGTAAGAACATGAACCCGCCGCCGCCAGATCCTTTTGTTGCCATTACTTATATAGTAACAGCCTTTTACTGCTTTGTGAGTTGTGCAAGCTCTTCACGCACTACCGTAGCATCGCTCCATGGTTCTTTGGTACCGTGTGCGCGACAAATATAGGGATCAGTACCTTTGCCTGTTAGTAACACGGTGTCACCAGCCTGCGCCAGAGAAAGAGCCGTACGTATCGCTTCGCGTCTATCAAGAATGATGCGCGGGGTCCGCGCCATACCGGTTGCCATAGCGGTAAGAATTGCAGAAGGCTCCTCATCATACGGATCTTCGTCCGTGAGAATGACCTCCGCACAGGCTTCATCAGCAATGCGACCCATCTCAGGACGCTTCCAGGTGTCACGCCCACCACCCGTGTTGCCAAGCACGCAGATCTTTCTGCCTGGATATGCGGCATACAGTGCTGAGAGCGAATCAGGCGTATGTGCGTAATCAACTACCGCGTTAAACGACTGACCCATATCAATGCGTTCCGTGCGACCTGGAATGCGAGTAAGACCCGCAAGTGCACTGCGTATGCCCGCAAGGGGTGCCCCTACAAATGATGCTGCAGAGATAACCGCAAGCGCATTCATGATGCTAAAGCTTCCAGGAAGTTGTAATGAGAAGTCGGTGTTCTTGTAGGTAAACGATGCACGTCCTGGTTCAAGGGAAACCCACTCCACATCAGCGTAGGAGAAGGGAAGTTTTGTTTCTACCGGAAGTCCAAGGTACGGCGTGCTCGCAGCGTCGTCACTGTTTGCAATAATGGCACGCGGTCGTTTGGAAGAGCGGGCAAGTGCTTTTCCTATCTTAAACTTTGCAGCCGCGTAGTTCTCAAACGATCCATGGGATTCTATGTGCTCTTTTTGTAGGTTGGTGAACACGAGTGCGTTAAGAAAGAGAAAGAGGTGACGGAAATCTCGTGTGCTCTCAGAGGTTATTTCCACAATCGCGTGTGTACACCCGGCCTTCACGGCACGTGCAAGGAAGTGCTGGATGAATCCACGTCCAGGCATCGTCATCTTGAAAAGGTTTGGCTCAGATACGTCATTAATTGCGAATCGTATGGTTGAGGCGACTGCCACGCGGTATCCATTCTCCTTGAGCGTTGCATAGAGCATGTCAGATACGGATGATTTTCCTTTGGTACCCGTAACGCCAATGACCACCAGCTTTTTGGCAGGGAATCCATAGGCAATGGCGGCAACAAGCGCCAACAGAAAGTGATACGGTTTGCGTAAACGCTTTACGATTCCTTTCGGAACAATACGCTTAAGAAAAAGTATGCAGGTAGTAAGGAGGTGGTACATGAATTAGGTGTGTGCAGAAAGTGCCGCCTTGAGGCGAGCATCCTTTCCAACGACAGAAGAGGGAACACTGCTGAGTGCCTTGCGTGCTTCACGATCGGTGTATCCAAGGGCAACGAGCGTATCAAATACTTCTGCGTCTGCATCGCTATGTGCCTCGCCGGCACCTGCTTTCTCTGAGAGCTCCACAATCATTTTCTCTGCGGTCTTCTTTCCAAGTCCTACGATACGGGTAAGGTACTGCGTGTCTCGCTTTGCAATGGCGCCAAGGAGTGCCTCGCGTGGTGCACGGCGCAAGATAGACAGAGCCGTCTTGGGCCCCACCCCTGGTACGTTTAATACGAGTTCAAAAAAGGCGCGGTCAGCTGCTTCAGCAAATCCAAAGAGGTCAACACCGTCTTGGCGCACCGCAAGATGGGTGTGGACACATGCCTCCGTACCCACAGTAAGCGTCTCGGAGGAGGGGAGATATACGAAGATGCCAAAACCAGCAACCTCAATGACGGCACCTAGCGGCTCGATGGACAGGACGGTACCTCGTATCTGGCGAATCATGGAACCATCATACCGCGTGCCTGAAAAGTTGCATTTTTGCCGAAACTCTATAGACTACGCACTACAACACATTTATATGGCAATCACCACGTCTGCAAAGAAAGCTCATCGCGCTGCGCGCCGCCGCCACGTATTTAACGTACGTCGCAAGAACGCAATGAAGGATGCAACCAAGGAGGTTAAGAAGGTTATCGTGTCTGGGAAGCCAGCCGATGCTGAAAAGCTCCTTTCTGCGGCATATAAGGCTATTGATAAGGCTGCAAAGCGCGGCATCATCAAGAAGAACACTGCCGCCCGCAAGAAGGCACGTCTTGTTGCGGCAATGCGTCGCGAAGCGAAGTAAGAGCCGTTTCAATACAAAAGCCCCGCACGTGCGGGGCTTTTGTATTAGATGGTGCTCTCGGTAGGAATCGAACCTACATTACAAGCTCCGCAAGCTAGCGTCCTATCCATTGAACGACGAGAGCAATAGAGAGCACTTTACCCTAAATGCGGAATAGTTCAATAACGTAGTCAGAAACGGCTGGTTTGTGCTCATCCTCGTCTAGATGGGATGAAAGGAATGCATATACCGCATCTACATCTACGCCCTGTACCGGTATAGAGAGGTGGGGCACCAGAATGCTCCGGGTCTGTACTGAAAGAAAGGGAGGGAGTGTCTCGTCAATGTACTCAATCATTGAAAAGGAAATAACGGAATCGTATGGCCAGAGACTGTTATCAACGACAATGCCGTTTTCGGTCAGGGCAAAGCGGTGCTCGTGTGCACGCTTGCTTGCAACAGCGGCAATGGATCCTGCGGCACAGATAACCAACACTGCGAGTAGCACATTGCCAAAAAGAATAGCCGCCACCGCAATGGCTGCAGCGATAATGCCAAGTGCCCAGTACCAGTCAGTACTTTTCTCAGTGATGTGATACTCAGGTGCTTGCCACTCAAAGAGGGTCTTGCCATGCATAACACTTTCTAGTGTACCACTCGGTTGGTGTGTGTTTGATGGCTGTGGAGGTTAAATATGTTGGGATAACAAATTACTTTTTCAATAATGTTTCCACCTCTTCCAATTCTTCATAGATGCCGGAGATAAGATCAAGGTCCTTCGCCTCTGCAAGTGACACCCAGCGATACTCAACCGCATCTGCATCCAGAGTTACTTCACCAGAGACGTACGGAGCAAAATAGCTCAATACAAGCACCGGTATGCCATCGGGACGGATAAACGTAAGGTCAAGAAGATAGGTGGCTTTACCAATCTCCACACCAACTTCTTCCTTCACTTCTCTCAAGAGCGCTTCTTCAACCGAACCATACCAACCAGCGTCGCCATGGGTTTGTGGTCGGTTGATATAGTCATCAACCGTGAGGCCGCCGCCTGGGACCGTCCATTTATTAGGATGCGCTTTTTTCGTAGGACTTCTTTTGGTAACTAAATACTTACCCTCGTCATTATGAATAATGCACGTGATGGCAATGCGGTGCAGTTCTTTGTCTTTGATGTCCATACGGCAATTGTACCTTGGTTCTGGTATCTGCCGAGCTGAGCAATGCAATACGCCCAATGGGCGGAGGAGGTGAGATTCGAACTCACGGTGCCTTACGACACTCCGGTTTTCAAGACCGGCGCAATAGACCACTCTGCCACTCCTCCCTGAGAATAGAACTTACCATTAAATCAGTTATTTTCTAAATCCTGCGCCTCAGCCTCTTCAGGCTGGAAGAAGAAGAGGTAAATGATAGGGATAATTCCTATAGAGTTCAGGACAAGCATGGCAACAAACCACCACGGTTGACGGTTACGCCCTGCGGCCCAGAGGCCAAATCCTTTCCAGATAATTTCCCATACAGAAATAACCGCAAGGATAATGGCTAAGGTTTTTGCGGTGATGCCAAGGTGTTGTATGAGTGTTGCCACTTCAGTGCCAATATTCCAGTCCATGCCTTACAGGCTAGCATGCGTCGTACAAACTGAGCAATCGGGTACAATGGGTGCATGCGATATCTTGGTATTGATTATGGAACCAAAAAAGTAGGTCTGGCGCTTTCTGATGAAGCGGGCACTATGGGTTTCCCGTACGGTATTGTTCAAAACTCTGACTCCTTGCTTGAAACCGTCGCCGGTATCATTGCGCAAGAAGGAGTCGGTGCCATTGTGATGGGGGAGTCTCGTGACTTTGCAGGAGCAGAAAACCCCGTCGCATCCCATGCGCGTGCATTTGCACAGGTGCTTGAAAAGCGTACAGGAATCTCAGTGGCGTATGAGTCTGAAATCTTCACTTCGGCACTTGCACGTCGCCAGTATGCCCGAGAAGAAAAGTCCCGTGCCACCAAAGAAATGCCGCACGTTGACGATTCCGCTGCAGCCATTATCCTTACCGACTATCTCAGCCGCCCTCACGCATGACCAAACCAACCATTTCTATAGATGAGTTTGCAAAAGTACAAATCAGTATCGGCACGGTACGTGCTGCAGAACGGGTGCCTGAGACAGACAAGTTAGTGAAATGCACAATAGATTTTGGTGAGGAAGAGCCACGAACCATTGTTTCGGGGATAGCGATGTACGTCAGTGATCCTGAGACACTGGTGGGCAAGCAGTTGGCATACGTAACAAATCTTGCACCGCGTATCATTAAGGGCATTGAATCAAACGGCATGTTGCTTGCGGTGGGGGATGGCGAGTCGTTTGCATTCTTGACCCCGGACCGTCCGGTGCCTCCAGGCACGACGGCGCACTAGTCTTCTTTTCCCAAAGCGTGCGCACGTATACCTGCCACTGCGCGGTATGATACGTCGTATGAGTCTGTCGTCGCTATCGCGATTATTCCGCGTAGAACTTGCACCGCCCGCATATCTTGCGCAGAAGGCAGCGGGTGTTGATATTTCCATGAGCGGTATAAAGTTCGTGACGCTCAAAGAAACCCGCGCAGGACTGGTGCTTGATTCTTGTGGTGAACGACACTTGCCACCAGGGGTGTTTGTAAACGGTGACATTGTTGAGCCTGCGGTACTCACTAAAGAACTCTCGCTCATGGCGAAAGAGTTCAACATACGAGCTGCAAACGTTTCGTTGCCAGAGGCAAAGAGCTATTTGTTTGATGCTCAGGTGCCTACGGATACTGGTGTTCCTCAGACAAAAGAGTCATGGCGTGTTGCCGTTGAACAGCATCTTGAAGAGTACGTCCCGCTGCCGCCACGTGAAGTGACCTTTGATCTGGCGCCTTTTCCAGGGAACGCTCACCCAGGCATGGTTGCAGGTGTTGGCTATGCGCACCGCGTGATTGATGAGACGGTTGCGGCGGTTTCTGCCGCAGGTATTGCGGTGCAGTCTCTTGAGCCAGAAATGTATGCACTTGCTCGTGCGGTGATTCCTGCAGAGAGTACCGAAACCGTACTTATTGCTGACATTGGCAAGACAACCACAAAGCTTGTGGTGACTGAAGGTCGCATACCACGTTTCGCAACAACCCTTGCCATTGGTGGCCACGCACTCACGCTTGCAGTGCAGAAACATTTTGGCGTGAGTGAGGCGGATGCACGACGCATAAAAGTGACGCGTGGTCTCTCCGGTGGAGAAGATGGGGATGAGTACGTTGCGGCGCTTTTGGGAACTGCTGCAGCACTCAAAGAAGAGATTGCGCGTCGTCTTGATTACTGGCAGACCCACGTGACCACCACCCCAGGACTTTCTCCGATAGCACGAGTATCTCTCGTGGGTGGTAACGCGTCGCTTGCGGGACTGCCTGAGTATTTGTCAGCGGGACTTGGCATGCCGGTAGCACTGGCGGATGTGTTTAGGAACTTTGCTCCCCGCACCGCATGGCTCCCACCACTTGAATATAGCGAGTCCCTTGCGTACGGCAGCGCTATTGGGCTTGCGCTTCGCGAATATACCTATGATGCGTAACCTTCTTAATCTGCTACCGCCAGAGCACATGCAATCGCTCATGCGTGCATATCACCTACGGGTGGTTGTGGTGGTGGTGTCGGTGCTGCTATTCATTCTTGGCGTACACCTTGCACTGTTGGTGCCTGCATATATATATGAGCAAGTTGCAATACAGACGCGTGAAGCAGAGCTTGCTGAACTCACTGCCGCGCGTATTTCTGAAGAAGAAAAGCAATTTGATGCACGTGCGACGCTGTTTGCGGCAGATGCGGCATATTTGTCGCGTCTCTCTGAAGCACCGAGCGCTTCAGATGCGCTGCGTATTCTGCTTGGGGTATCGCGTCCAGGCATAACTTTGCAGGGTATGACGTTTGCGATTGGAAAAGGGAAGGAGCCTCAGAAGATAACGCTCTCAGGAGTGGCAAGTACTCGCAATACACTCCGACAGTACGTAGGGGCACTTAAAGATGTGGCGGGTATACAGGGAGCCGAGGTGCCTATTAGTACCTACGCACAAGAATCAAACATTCGCTTTACGGTAACCCTTACCGGCACACCGACACCATGAACCACAAACCATTTGCCCGATTACTGATACTTGTTTTGTTGATAGCCGTTGCTGGCACAGCGTATGGTGTGTTCTATGGAAAAGTGCGGGAGCACAGTGCTCATCTTGCAGAGTTGCAGGACAAGGCGGTTACCATGAGCACTGACGCTACACGTATTGCTGCAGCTAAAGAAGCGCTCACCAGTCTTGGAAAGGACGAAGAAACTGCCGCATCGTATTTGGTGCTTGCGTCTGACATCGTGCCGTTTCTTGAAGAGCTTCAGAAACTCGGCACGGAGCTTGGGGCAAAGGTAGAAATCGTGTCGGTTTCAAAAGAAAAGGTAGACGGCCGTGAGCGCGTGTTCGTGTCCGTGAAAATTACTGGTTCGTTCTCTCCGGTGTTGCGCACGCTTGGTGCGATAGAGCATGCACCGTATGACATTAATACGTCGCAGATGTCACTCGCCCTTTCAGCAGATGCTGGAGGTCTGTGGACAGCTTCAGGTGTATTTACTGTCGGTACCCGCACCGCAAAATAATTCTATGTACCTCCCCTCATTTCTTCGCAAGCTTGCTCCTGATCGTGGCACGGTAGAGGCGCGTCCCGCACGTGACTGGTTTTTGATTGTTGCCGGCGCTGCGCTTCTTCTGGTACTAAGCATTGCCTGGAACGCTTTTCTATTCATTCGACTTACCCACGGCGAGGCGCTTGATGCAGACACTACCGCTACCGAACCAGACTCAGGTGCCTCAGTGAACGAAATACGAAATGTATTTGAGCATCGTGGTACTGAAGAGACGCGGTACAGAAGTCAGTACCAGTTTGTTGACCCATCGCGCTCTGGCGGATAGGGTAGAGAATGCCCCCGTAGCTCAATGGATAGAGCAGCGGACTTCTAAGCCGTTGATGTTGGTTCGATTCCAGCCGGGGGCACTTGTAATGGGACAGATTGAGTTAGATAAGTTACTACCAAAACACCCCAATCCAAGCTATTGTTGACGGCATGAATCTTGAAGAAAATATCCCTGAATTTGGTCTAAAGCGTGAAAACGAAGAGCGTCGAGATGGTGGGTGTGGGGTCGTCCTAGATCCAGAAACTCAAAAGTATGCTGTTGGAAAGCAAACGGCAGACGGTCTGTTTAGGCTGTTCTCAGGAGGTGTTGAACCTACCGAAGACATACAAGAAGGAGTATTGCGAGAAGTCATAGAGGAAAGTGGCCTCAATGACTTTCTATATGTTGAGAAAATTGCTGAAGCGTTCACGCATTATCACAACAGTTTGAGAAATGTGAATCGTGTTGCTAAAGCTACCTGTTTTCTCGTTGTTCTTAAGGGTTCAAATCCTATTAATACAAAATTAGAGGAACATGAAAAGTTTACGTTAGCCTGGGCTACGGCAGAAGAAATACTTTCTAATTGGGAATCAAGGAACGAAAACAAAGATTACGACCATTGGATTTATTTTCTCAAGAAGTCTGTGAGTCGAGCCAAGGAATTGGGTTACGATACAGCGAGTACTATTTAGACAGAACACCCCAGAGTCTTTGGGCAGTACCAAAGACAAAAAGGGATGTTTCAGGTATCGTGATGTGCACGGGCACGTGGCGGAATTGGTATACGCGTACGTCTCAGAAGCGTATCCCGCAAGGGTTGAGGGTTCAAATCCCTCCGTGCCCACCAAAAGAAAAACGCATACAATACGTATGCGTTTTTCTTTGCTTCAGAGTGCGCGGTGAGGGACTCGAACCCCCGACCTTTCCGGTGTAAACGGATTGCTCTACCAACTGAGCTAACCGCGCGTAGGGAAACCATACCATCTGAAGAACCGGTGCGCAAAAGCATCTCGTGGCTTGCGGAGCTCTCACAATAATGCGAGTGTGCGTATATGGAACTGCCCGTGTTATACGAAGACAGCGATATTGTCGTCATCAATAAGCCTGATGGTGTGATGACGCACGGTGACGGGCGCACGACAGAAGAAACAGTGGCTGACTGGTTTGCACGCACATACCCAGCGTCTGCAGAAGTAGGGGAGCCGCTGACACTCCCTGATGGGTCATTGCTCGCACGCCCAGGCATCGTGCATCGTCTTGATACGGATACGTCAGGAGCACTTATTCTCGCAAAGAC
>JAHFMT010000005.1 GCA_023267735.1 Candidatus Kaiserbacteria bacterium | reverse complement strand
GAGTTCTTGGGAGAAGAAGTCGTTCATATTGAGTACTGGAGAAAAGTGAAAGAGGAAACAGTGGCTAAATATGGTTCTGATGACCATGAAGCAACGAGGAAAATGCTTAGAGAGATTGGCGTTGAGGAGCGCATCATTTCTCTTGTACAAGAGAAGTCATTTTCAAATGCGGTAGAGGTTGCTGCGGGGGAAGACTTGAATGCAAAAATTCTCTTATACGCAGACCTTCGTGTTATGCCGCACGGCATTGTTACACTTGAAGATCGGATTAACGACATTAAAACCCGTATGCCCCAGTACACGAAACGAGAAGATTTCCCTGCACTCATTGAGGCAACAAGAAATATTGAGAAGTATATAGCTGGAAACCTAAACCGATCACTCGCTGAAATAGATTGGGCAAGAGAGGGGTGGAGTACAGAAGCTCTTTGTGCGATCGAGGTTACTTGGCCCCTTAATTCCTAAAAGGTTAGTGCTTAGGCTCTAAAGTTTTTCCAAAAACCAACCAACTATCAAGCTCCTGAGTCAACTGGAGCGAATTCTTTCCCACGCAGTTCACCAAAGAATACGGTACAATGTTTCCATGAAAGGTTTCTCTGGCTTGGATGGAAAAGCGCCTGACATGCGTCCGTTGGCACGCCGTCAAGAGATACTTGCTGAAGGTATTTCTCAAGAGGGATTGCTAAACGAAGCGTTGCTTAAAAACGAACAGGGGGTATTTGATGAAGAACTGATGGCTGTTGAGTCGTATGCCTTGTCGGGTTTGATTATTGAACGCATGTGGGATGACTTTAAGAGTCGTCCAGAAACGTATTCCACTCCTGACACGCCACGTGTACTGCTTGACGAGACATTCTGGAAAAACTTTACCGATAGATATATTTCCCTTGAGCAGTCCGTGAAGGATGCGGTTATGGAGCGAGGTGATGTGGCGTTGCGTACACCAATTGAAATACAGTCTGCTGAAGACCGACTGTTCGCTCGCTATTTCGTTTTACAAATGAAGCGTGTTGACGCCGGCTTTCAAGAAAGGCTCGGCAGACCTTCATTCATAGACTTCTTCTCTATTTACATGCGCCTTGCACGAGCCGCTGGGGAGACGTATGCAGCACAGTGTGGACATGAACCAAGCCGTATGGAGTACGAGCATATGCTTTCCGATACCTCATTTCAGGGAATGATGTTGCAGATGATGATGAATACCCGAGAGGCACTTGGTGTTGTTATGGCACGGCTTGAGGGGACCATAGGGTTTAATACCAACGACACCTCTCGTAAATTCCTTACAGATGATTTTGTTATCCAACAGAAAGAGACAGGACCAGTATTGCAACCGAATGAAGAAACTCTCCAAATGATTCGGGAGGGTATACAAGTAGTGATGAAGAAATATATGGAACAGGGTAAAAAGATCCCGCAGGTGCTTCGGTGCCCAGTCATGGATACAGGTAAATTCGGTGAGATGTGCGATTGGCTCCGTCACGAAATAAACCATCATTACTTTGATCAAAAGTATCCGCAGGGATAGCGACAGTGATAAAGTGCATATATGAACACAGGCGTAGCAAAAGGTGTAGTACACGTGGTTCCTCATGACTTGCGTAACGCGCTGACCCAAAAGGCTGTAGTACGGGAAGTTTGGAACACCCTCACACCCCTCGCACGTAACGAGTGGATCTGCTGGACTATTTCCGTACAGAAGCCTGAGACACGCAAGGCACACATTGTCCGTATTGTAGAAGACCTCCAAAAAGGGAAGCGGCGCCCGTGCTGTTGGGCAGGGTGTCCGCACCGATAACGGAAAAGAAGAAAGCCACCCGGGATCAGGTGGCTTTCAGTGTGCGGTCAAGATGTCTTTAAAAAAGACCGCAGCTTTTTTGGTGTGCTTGGTGAGGTTCTGCTGAAGCAGCTCGTTATACGTGACTCGCCGTGAGGCAGTATGCTCTCTGCTCAGCTTCTCAGTACCTCCGGTACGTCTGGCGACCCCACACATGCCCATGTACGTCCATCCCGCATACGGGCCCTCCTTGATGATGTAGTTTTCCAACATCAAGAGTGGGTGAATGAGGGTGACGGTGAAGCCGGTCTCTTGCTGTATTTCACGCGTGAGTCCTTTTTCAGCCAGCTCTCCCGGGTCAACCTTGCCCCCGGCAGTCTCCCAAAGACCTGCGTCATACCAGTCCCCGTCAGTGCGCCTGATCAAGTGTATGCGCTGATCGTTGAGCAGAATGAACGCTCGTGCTACCAGGAGCACTTTTGTTGGCTTTGCCATACCCATAGGTGCTCCTTGTGGTTAAGGGTGAAGGGTATTCCGTTTGCATTCTGCTTTTATATGGCGAGTATGTCAATCATTAGTTTCTAGGAACTACACTAGAAAGATACATTGACACGCTATATATAATGTGTTTCTATGTTCTTTAGAGTGTACATTCCGTACACAACAAGGAGCTTCTCAATGAATATCAAGGAACTTGACCTACTGTCTCGGGGCATCATCACTCTGGTGCTCTCATTCACGTTTGCCTTTCCTGATCTGCAATTCGTGAATTGGAAGATTCTGCTCGGCACCGCCGTGCCACTGGTTCTCATCAGTTTCGTGTTCCAGTACATTGTGCTGCACCGGATCCTGCAGAACACGGCCTCGGCGCGTCACCGTACCCACTTCCTTTTGGGGTGGATGCTTGTTGCCTCTGGCATCTGCCTGGTGGCCAATATGAAGACCGTGTCTATAACGGAAATGGTTGCCGCTATGGCCGGTGACAAAATGCTACACGCGTATCCGTTGGACTGGCCGCTCGCGTTCATGATCTCCGGAGGGGCATTCATTGCTAGTTGGTGTGCTCTCCGTGTGTTCGCGCGACGCGGTGCCTTGAAATAAACCGCTCCAAAAGGCCGCTCGCCTTTTGGAGCGGTTTTTTGTATTTACATGATGTCTGTGCAGCTATAAGACCCATTGATTATTCCACTATCCTGTGGTCTTATGACGCAGGAGATTTCTCCGCAGAAAGGATGGGCATCATGGTGCAGGTAGAAGAAGCACAGTCATACCATCCCGGAGGGATGGATGCAGTGGAGCGCGCAAAAAACATGTTGTTTTCGCAGTGGATGTTTCCGTTATCCTTTGACCCGAACCTTGACCTCTTGGTATCAAAAACGCACGCGGAGGTTTTGCAGCAGAGCCGTACACATGCTCTGGAGGTCATGCGGAAGTATCAAGGCATGGATGGTCCGGGGATTGGCCTCTGGGCGCAAAGAACCGATACGTTTAAGGTCCTCTCGTTCGTGAAGGAAATGCTCAAAGCGAATCCTGACGTGTTGTGGACGGGATACCGCATACTCGGTTCAACCGGAGAAGGGGTGGCACGTCTACCTCATTGGACACTGCAACTGTTCGCAAAGCATCCAGAAAGCGACACCGAGGTGTATTGCAAGCACAATGCACCATTCGGGTGATTCTGGTTCGCTTACAAAGAAAGCCCCTAGCACGTGTGTGCTAGGGGCTTTGTCTTAATGCCCACGTGGCGCGTCTGCTTCTGAAAGTACGGCATCAGTATGCAGAATACGTGCTGCTTTTGCTGAATCCATAACCTTAGATGCTGAACGTTTTGCTACCTCTGCTTCAAATGAGGCGAGGACACTCTTTCGTATAGCTACCTCTCGCCAGTCTGGATTCGCATCTGCAATCTTCCGTGCCAGAAGTAGTGCATCCAGAAGCGCCTGATTTGCCCCTTGTCCTTTGAATGGGCTCATAGGGTGCATGGCGTCTCCAAGGAGCGTCACGGCACCAGCGTTCTCTAGGAGCGCAGGATCAAAGAGTATGCGGTCATATACCGGATATCCCGTGATACGTTCCTCAGGAGTTGCGGCGAGCATCTGTGGAATAGGGGTGTGCCACGCAAATCTTTTACACACCTCTTCTTTCATAGCGTGTGCGCCCTTGCTGCTTAACTCTTGTGCATCAGCTTCTTCCATGGGGAAGCTCGCTTGCCACATAACGGTGTTGGCATCGTATGGCATGACGTATATACGCTCATGACCATTCACGGTTTGAAATACGGTGGCGGAATCAAGCAGAGGGCTTTGCAGTGCCTGCAATGACTCAAGCGGGCAGATGCCGAGTATCACCATGCAGTCTAGATACTGCAGTGGTGCATCTTGTGTAATAAGAGCAGCACGCACACGACTACGAATACCATCTGCACCAACCACAAGATCTGCGGTAGCTTCTCTAGTCTCTTCGCCTACACGAAATGCAAGATTGATACTGCCGTCTTTGGCGTGAGTAAGGTTGGTGAGGGTGTGTCCCCACATAACATTGCTCTCAGGTAGCTGCTCTAGGAGAAGTAACCGGAGTGTTTGTCTGGCAATGTGCACGTTTCTCCGTCTCGTAATCTTTTCTAGAAATGTTCTCTTCCATTTGCGCAGTCCCCATTCACCAATGATGGTGCCGTCAGGAGTATGTACGGCATGTCTGGTAGAGATAACGCCACTAGGAAGATCATATATACCTAAGGCCTCTATCGCCTTGCTGGCTTGCTGCAGGGTGAGTCCATATCCTTGGGAGCGTGCAGTGAAGCTTGTGTCGCGTTCATAGAGTGTGAAGGGAATGCCTCGGTGCAAGCAGGCAACGGCAAGCGCGGCACCACCAATGCCGCCACCAATAATGGCAACGTGTGGGTAGGTAGTATCTTTGGGTACAGGATGCTCCGAGGGTACTAACCCAGATCCTTTGCACGAAGGACATGCGTGTACCCCGCCCGTAGGAGGTTTTTTATTAATGGCAGCACTTTGAAACCGACGACGTGCTCTGTGTGAAGGGCTCTTTCTGATCCTTCCTTCTCCATGACATTCAGGACAGGTTCTGTAGTGGGACATGATCTACGTTTCTTTTCTGTTTTGGAGTGCACCACGTAAAGTCTCAGCATCGGAATACTCAAGCTCAGAACCGGTCGCCAGACCACGACCAAGCAGGGTGAGACGAATACGCTCACGTAGTGGGGCAAGGAGGGTGCGTAAATGGTCAGCAGTGTGTTCACCTTCAGACGTTGCTGAAAGCGCAAGAACCACCTCTGACAAACCTTGCGCCGCACGTGTTTCAATAGTGGTGAGCAAGTCACGTTCACGGATAGCACCCTTGCCAGAAAGCGTGAGTACACCACCCAAGACGAAGTATCGTCCTTTATACATACCGGCACGTTCAATAGCGGCAAGGTCCTGGTCTTTCTCCACGACCATGAGAAGGGAATCGTCACGACTCTTGTCGGTGCAGTAGAAACAGGAGGTACCTTGTCCGGTAGCAAAGCGTTTACACTCAGCACACTGCTTTACGGTACTGCCAATACCATCAATGAGTTTTGCTAAGCGACTGCGCTCCTCTGCGCCTTGCGCGAGCAAGTGATATACGAATCGTTTTGCTTGGCGTGGTCCTATCCCTGGGAATCGCTCAAATGCCTGTGCCAAATCATCAATGCCTTCCATATGCAATTAGTGCTGGAATGCATCCGCAAGCTGATCGTACCCGTGATTGTCAGGCACCATGAAGCTGGTGCGCTTGGCATCAAAGTACAGATCTACCTGACCGGTTGGTCCGTTACGATGCTTCTCCACCATAATCTGGGCAACGTTGGGGCTGCCATCTTGTGCTGCATGACGCTCTTCACGGTGAATAAACATCACCACGTCAGCGTCCTGCTCAAGACTTCCTGATTCACGAAGGTCGGAGAGACGTGGTTTGCCACCACGCTTTTCCACATCACGAGAAAGCTGGGAAAGGGCAAGCACTGGTACATCAAGCTCACGGGCAAGCGACTTAAGAGAACGAGATATCTCTGTCACCTGCTGCACAATGGTGTCGTTTGCCCGTGCGTTGGTTGGACTCATGAGCTGGAGGTAGTCCACGACGATAAGACCAATACCGCGTTCACGCTTCAATCGGCGTGCGGCAGCGCGCATAGCAAGAATGTTGTTGCCTGGTTTGTCATCAATAAATATCGGTGCCTTGGAGAGGGTTTCCAGTGCGTCCCGAATGCGGGAGAAGTCGTCTTCATCACGTACGCCACCAGTACGGATCTTAAAGGCATTCACGTGTGACTCAGCAGAGAGCATACGGTCTACCAACTGCTCAGAGCTCATTTCAAGTGAGAAGATACCTACCGGTACATTGTGACGCACCGCAGCGTTGCGGGCGATATCAAGGGCAAGCGATGTCTTACCCACCGAAGGACGAGCTGCAAGGATAACAAAGTCTGATGGGTGCAGACCCGACAGCATAGTATCCAGTGGCGCAAAGCCCGTCGGCACGCCACGAATAGCGCCATCTTGTTTTGAGAGGGTCTCAATACGATCCCAGACTCCTTCCATCTTGTCTTGAATGGAAACGAACGCATGGGAGGTAGATGCGTTGCCGATCGCATAGATAAGTTTCTCTGCCTCATCCAAGATAGCTGCCGTCTCACGGTCTTCTTCATATCCTGATTCACCAATACGGTGCGCCGCTTCAATAAGTGCGCGGAGAGTGTGCTTTCTGGAAACCAGATCGGCATAGTGGGCAAAGTTGCCCACTGACGGCGCAGATTGCACGAGCTCTGCAAGATACGCCTTGCCACCTGCACGATCTATGAGGTTCTGTGAGGTGAGACGCTCACCAAGCGAGAGGAGGTCAATTGGTTCGCCACGACTTGAAAGCTCCTGCATACCAGAAAAGATATGCCGATGCTTTTCGGCATAGAAGGATTCTGGACGAATGAGATCCGAGATATCGTGTATGGCCTCTGGCTTGAGAAGTAGTGAGCCAAGAAGTGCACGCTCTGCCTCCAGACTTTGTGGTGGCACACGGTCACCTGTAAATGTCGGGGTGCTTGGTTTGTTGTATTGCTCCTTGCGTACCATTAATTCGATTGTAGCACTGGGTACACCAAAGCACTGGCGTACTAGCGTGTCGTCAAAATAGGGCTAAAAACCGTGCCTTCAGGACGGTCGTCCACACGATATCCCCGTGTTTCAATCTCTGCACGCAGACGATCGGCTTCACGGAAGTCACGAGCCTTGCGTGCTGTCTCGCGTTCTTCGGCGATAAGACGGATGGCATCAGGAAGTTCTGAAAGAGAGAACGTCTCTGGCAGAGGTGGATTCTCTAGCGAGAGTCCCAAGAGTTTATCAGCAGCATCCAGTATCCCAAGACGCTCTGCGGCAGAAAGAGATTGATCACGGAGTGTTTCCCACAGGAGTCCAATGGCTTGCGGAGTGGCCAGGTCATCCATGAGAAGCGCAGCAAATTCTGTTTGCGCGCTTGAGTGTGCACTCTTGCCCGCCGCTTCACGACGAGTTTCTTTGGCAATGCGCCAAAGACGGGTAAGGGCTTCGGCAGCACCGGCAAGTGCGTCCCAAGAAAAGGCGAGTGGGGTGCGGTAGTGTGCCTGCAAGAAGAAGTAGCGAAGGGCGAGTGGGTGTATACCGCGTGCGGTGATGTCAGAAATATAAAACACATTGCCCAATGACTTGGATATCTTCTCACCCGTCATAGTGAGGAATGCATTGTGCATCCAGTACCGTACAAATGGCTTTTGCGTGAGCGCTTCTGATTGCGCTATCTCATTGTTGTGATGCACACCAATGTGATCAATACCACCGGTATGGATATCTATTTCTGGACCAAGCAGCGCACGACTCATCGCAGAACATTCAATGTGCCACCCAGGATTCCCTTTGCCCCATGGAGAATCCCATTGCTGGAGATCACCTGCTTTGGCAAAGCGCCACAGCGCAAAGTCATGGGGATGGCGCTTGCTGCTGGTGGTGGTGATGCGGGCACCTGCTTGGAGCGTACTGGTATCAATACCACCAAGCTTGCCGTATCCAGGGAACTTAGAGGTATCAAAATATATGCCGTCATCAGCAGGATATGCGAACCCTTGTCCTTCAAGGGTTTCTACCATCGCTATCTGCTCACGAATGTATTCGGTTGCACGCGGGAAGGTGATATCACTGGCATCAATGTTAAGTGCCTGTATGTCGTTGAAGAAGAGACCAGTGTAGTGGGCGGCAATCTCCTGTGGGGTTTTGTGTTCACGCTTTGCGGTGCTATCCATCTTGTCTTCACCCTGTTCTGCATCAGCAACCAAATGCCCTACGTCCGTGATGTTTATCACCCGCTGCACCTTGTATCCCGCATACGAAAGAGCACGGGCAAGAGTGTCGGCAAACACATATGCCCGCAGATTACCTATGGATGCGCGGTCATATACGGTGGGACCGCAGGAATAGAGAGTCGCTGCGTTTGGTCTGAGGGAAACAAAACGCTCTTTTTTGCCCGAAAGGGTATTGGTGAGAAAGAGCTCAGGGTGCTCGTTGGTATGGGTACGAGACGTAAACGGCCACATGGAGGAAAGTGTATCACGCGTCATACCAATCATGCGGTATACTCATACCCATGTCGGAACTTGAAACAGAAAAAACAGGGAAGAATAAGGTAGTGCGTGCTGCAGCATCATACGCAGCAGTGGCAGCTGTAAGTTTTGTCGTAGGTGCAGCATTCTTTGGTGGTACGGAGCACCGAGTATTTGCAAACATCCCGTTACTCTCAGATGGGCTTAGTGCTACTCCTGACACTCAGGTAGATATGACGGCGTTCTGGAAGGTATGGAATGCGCTTGATGAGAAGTTTGTCCTTACGAATGCCTCTTCTACCATTCCTACCGCCCAAGAAAAGCTCTGGGGTGCAATCCAGGGTCTTGCCGCAGCGTATGGCGATCCCTACACCATCTTTATGCCACCAGAGGAGGCTAAGGACTTTGAAGATAGCGTCCGAGGGAACTTTGAAGGAGTGGGTATGGAGATAGGGATACGCGACAACCAGCTTACGGTTATTTCTCCACTCAAGGGCACCCCTGCAGAGCGTGCAGGTATACATGCTGGTGATCTTATCCTCCAGATAGACGGCAAGAGTACTGAGGGTATGACCAGTGATGTGGCAGTGGGTCTTATTCGTGGTCCACACGACACCAGTGTCACACTTAAGCTTTCTCGTGAAGGAGTCATATCTGAGGTGACGGTAACGCGTGCCGTGATTAATATTCCTGTGGTTGAAGCAACGTACAACACTAAGACTGGAGTGTTTGAAATAGACCTCTACAGCTTTACGGGTACGTCAGACAAGTTCTTCAAGAACGCCATTAAGGAGTTCAATAAAGTGGGTGCAAAAAAGCTCCTCATTGACCTACGCGGCAACCCCGGTGGCTACCTTGAAGCAGCAGTATCTATTGCGAGCCATTTCCTTCCTACCGGTGCCCTTATCGTTACAGAAGAATACGGAGAGAAGCGGGAGAACATCGTGCATCGTGCACAGGGTCCTCATGACGTGCCAGAAGACACTAAGGTCGTCATCCTTATTGATAAAGGCTCAGCGTCTGCATCTGAGATTCTTGCGGGAGCACTTAAGGACCACAACATTGCCACGCTGGTAGGTGAGAAGTCCTTCGGTAAAGGTTCGGTGCAGCAGTTGGTTTCCGTGGACGATGCATCCCTTAAGGTCACGGTTGCTCGCTGGATTACCCCTGATGGCCACTGGATTAACGGTAATGGGGTTGCTCCAGATATCACGGTGAAGCGTACTGCTGAGGACGTGAAGGCGGAACGTGATCCCCAGAAGGACCGAGCCATTCAATTCCTTACCGAAGGCAAGTAGTCCCGAAAGATTGCCTTTTGAGGCTCTTTTCGGTACCATACACCCACTATGAAAGTAATATTGTTGAAGTACGCAAAGGGTATCGGCCACGCCCATGAGACGGTCGACGTTTCTGACGGGTTTGCTCTTAACCACCTTATTCCACAAAAGCTCGCTATTGCTGCAACCGCAGGTGCTTCTCGCACCGCTGAAGGCCGCAAGGTAAAGGGTGAGACTCGTAAAGAGGTAGACGCCCAGCTTGTTGCGCAGAACTTTGCCACCCTCGCTGAGGCACGCATCGTTATCCGCACCAAGGTAAACGAGAAGGGTCATTTGTATGACGCGGTAAACGCTCCTGAGATTGTTGCAGCGGCAAAGCGTGACGCAGGGGTTGATCTTCCTGAGGATGCTGTGAAGCTTGAAAAGCCTATCAAGGAAGCGGGAACCCACGAGGTACCAGTTGCCTTTGGTGAACACTTCGGCAAGTTCTCCGTTATTGTTGAGGCTGAGTAACAAACTCCATACGTGCGAAACAACGCCCCGTATATACGGGGCGTTGTGTTAGGTAAGAAGAAACCCGCAGATGCAGGTTTCTTTTGTGGAGTTAGATAACGTGGGCAACCTTCTTGCGAACGACGCGACCATCAAACTTAGTAGCGCGCTTTTCGGTGAAGGAAACAATGCCTTCCTTCATTGCAAAGAGCGTGTGGTCGTGACCAACACGTACGTTCTTGCCTGCCTCAATCTTGGTGCCGCGCTGGCGGACAATAACATTGCCTGGAGCTGCTTTCTGGCCTGCCGCAAGCTTTACACCCAAGTATTTAGGGTTTGAGTCGCGTAGGTTTTTTGTTGATCCGCCCGCTTTGGTTGATGCCATATGTAGCCGCAACTATACCAAATACCCCTGTATTACGCAATCCCAGGCGCTACCGTGCGGCCTTGAGGGCCTTTCCGAACCATATAAGCTGGCCAATCATCACCTTGGCTTTCTCGGTATATTTGGCAAAAAGCTCTGCGGCTGGTGCTTGGCCAAAAAGCACCGGGAAGTACTCGTTACCAAGCAAATGGATAGCTTCACGTACCGGAGCCATTTGAAGTTCAATAGCTGAAAGGCGGAGATGTTCCACCGCACGAGCACCACCCACTGAGCCGTAGCTTACAAACGCTACCGGCTTTCGATTCCACTCCTGGTATACCCAATCAAGGGCGTTCTTGAGAACACCTGAGGTGCTGTGGTTGTATTCCGGCGTCACGATGACATACGCATCGCCCTCAGCAATCTTCTTGGTAAACCTAGCGACTGCTTCATTGGTGTACGGTGCGGTTTTAAATGACGGACTCACTGCTTCGTTGAAGAAGGGCATGTCATAGTCGCGCAGATCAAGTACCTCAACGGCAACGTCGGCTTCTTTCGTAAGTTCACTCGCAATCCAGGTAGCAGCCTTGTCGCCAAAACGGCCTTCGCGGGTGCTGCCGATAATAACTTTGATAGAAAGGGGTTCCATATGGGTAGGGTTATTCCTAATGCTTCGAGCGTACCATGCTCTTTTTAGCGAGGTACCTGTTGAAAACTTTTAGGAGCGTCGGCGGCGTCTGGTGCGGAATATCTTCAATCCAATCAGATGTACGATATATGCAATAACCGTACCAAGTACAAGTCCTGCCGCTATGTCGCTGAGGTAGTGGACGCCAGAAACAACCCGTGCCAGCACCACAATCACTGTCACCACGAAGAAACGGATACCCCATTTCTTGTCATACATATATACGGTAAGTGAAAGGGCAGAAAGCAGTGCCGCATGTCCAGAAGGAAATGACCATTCATTGACGACAAACAGAGGATTGAGCTGTTCGGCAAGAAAGGGACGGGGACGTTCGTAGAAGAAGTGTATGCCTTCAATGGCGCCAAGACGTGCAATGGCCATGGCACATACGGCTTGTATAAACACACGCCAGCGTCTGTTATGTGTCGCCATGCCATGCCCCAGCCATATAAGGAAGGCAGTCACCATGAGCCACGGCAAATAGATTGCAAGAAATACAATAAAGTTATCCGCCCACAAATGGGCACCGGTGAAGTGATTCAGGTAGTGGACAATAGAAAGATCCCAAGACATGGGAATATTCTAGCAATTTTCTGGCACTTCGGTACACTTATCCTCGGAATGTTTCCACGGCATGGGGGAGCTGATGCAGCCACTTGCAATGACCACCAATCTTGCGTTTGAGTTATTTACGCACCCTACAGAACTGGAGGTGAAGATTCATGAAGAGGGACGGCACGGATACCGCATTACCGTTTCTCGCACGGTAGATACCTTTGCTGAGGTGGTGATTAACCGACTCGTAACAGGTCTTCGGTACCACGAAGCGGTAGATCAGGTAGATAGATACCTGCGTGTTTTGGATACCGTTGTGGTACAGAACGCGAAAAGACCGGGTAGTCAACTCAGAAACTTCGTGTCTGCCGATGGCGTACCTCTTGAAGCAAAGGTCCTTTCTAAAGAACTCGCAAAGCGCATATTGGAAAAGTTACGGAAAGAACGCTTCGTCCGAGTGAAGGATCTGATGTGAAAATAGCGGCACAGGGTGCCGCTATTTTTCTGGTGACCCCACGGAGAATCGAACTCCGATTTAGAGCTTGAAAAGCTCCCGTCCTAACCGTTAGACGATGGGGCCAGCACCCTCCGACATGCAAATATGCAGAATTGCCGGAGAGTTTGAGTACTATACGGTTTTTCCAAAAAAATCGCAAAAATGATACAGTGCAGATATTAGGAGAGGTGGCAGAGTGGTCGAATGCACCGGTTTCGAAAACCGGCAGGGGCGAAAGTTCCTCGGGAGTTCGAATCTCCCTCTCTCCGCAGGTTAGTAATCGTTACTGTTAACCGTAGTTATACCTTTCAACCATGTACACCAAAGAACACCTTATCCGTGCCATGAAGAACGAATTCCGCATCATTAAACACCTTGCGGAGAAGGTGCCTGCAGA
This sequence comes from Candidatus Kaiserbacteria bacterium, assembly GCA_023267735.1. Taxonomy (GTDB): domain Bacteria; phylum Patescibacteriota; class Minisyncoccia; order Phycocordibacterales; family Phycocordibacteraceae; genus C7867-001. Next base: position 17,977 of record JAHFMT010000005.1, on the reverse strand, counting down.
CATGGAAGGGTACAAGCCGACAGAAAAACAGCGCACAACGCTTGAGTTGCTGCAATATATTTCTATCTTGTTTGTGGCATTTGTGGAGACGGTGAAGCAGAACGATGTAAAGGCATTTGGTTCTTTTGGAGAGCGCAGCAAGGGAACAACACTCGCTAACTTTCCGCAGTGTATGGATGTGCAGGAGCAGGAAGTGGTAGCTGCACTTGAAGCGTTCACGGATGAGGATCTGCAGACCATCATTAACCTCTATGGCCAGGGTGACAACACCAAGGCAGCATATCTCGTTGAATCGCTCCTCAAGTGGGCCGCTGCGTATAAGATGCAACTCTTCTTGTACATAAAAGCTTCGGGTAATTCTGCAATAGGCACATCAAATCTCTGGGGCGGTATGGATATGCCTGCAGCATAGTGTCTATGAGTACACTCTACTCGTACCTCAAGAAGTATTGGAAGCTGTGTGTCTTAGTGCTGCTTCTCGCATCAATCAATCAAGTCTTCTCGCTTATTGATCCATTGATATTCCGGCACATCATTGATGACTATGCGAGCAAGCCAGAGGTGTACAGCAAGGCAGCCTTCTTCCACGGTGTCGCGTGGCTTCTCGTACTCGCTATAGGCATAGTGTTCGTGTCTCGTGTTGCAAAGAACTTCCAAGACTACTACTTGAATATGGTTACCCAGCGCTCTGGCGCTGACATGTATCAGGCGGGGGTGCGACACTCACTTGAATTGCCGTATGAGGTCTTTGAAGATCAGCGCTCGGGAGAGACGCTCGGTATCTTGCAGAAAGCACGAGCTGATGCAGAAAAGTATCTTAACCAGTTAATCAATATCGTATTCATTTCGGTTACTGGTTTCATCTTTGTCTCTATATACGCTGCCACTGTGTATTGGGGTGTCGCGGTGGTGTACGCAGCAACCGTGCCGTTTATCGGAGGTGTGAGCTATGTGCTCACCCAAAAGGTGAAGAAGGTGCAAGCACAAATTGTGAAAGAGACCGCAGCACTTGCCGGATCAACAACTGAGTCACTGCGTAACATTGAGTTGGTGAAATCACTTGGTCTTGCCGAGCAGGAGATTGGCCGATTGAATGCGACAACGGATAAGATTCTGGGTCTTGAGCTACGCAAACTGCGCTTTGTGCGCAGTATCAGTTTTGTGCAGGGCACGCTCATAAACTTCATACGAAACGGTATCTTGCTGTTCCTCCTATTCTTGATGTTTATTGAAACCATTACGTTCGGTGAATTCTTCTCGCTCTACTTCTACTCATTCTTTGTCTTTGGTCCGCTACAAGACATAGGAAGTGTGGTTACCGCATACCGTGAAGCACAGGCATCTATGGAAAAGTTCAAAGATATCATCAGCACACCTACTGAAGTGGCGCCAACTACTCCAAAAAGCTTGGGAAGGGTACAGAAGCTTGTGTTTGCAAAGGTGTCATTCGGCTACAAACAGTCAGTTACTAAAGCACTTGATGGTATTTCATTTGAAACACGCGCAGGGGAAACCATCGCGTTCGTGGGACCTTCTGGTTCTGGGAAGACCAGTCTGGTGAAATTGTTGGTGGGGCTATATGCACCACAAGAAGGTGTGGTTGCATACAATGATGTGCCACATACCGACATTGCCCTTGCTGAACTGCGTGCACAGATTGGATTTGTGACACAAGACACCCAACTCTTTGCAGGTACGATTCGTGAGAACCTGTTGTTCGTGAATCCAGCAGCAACCGATGCTGAGCTGCATGAGGTGCTCCATCAAAGTGCGTGTGATGCCCTGCTCGCACGTGCTGATAAAGGACTGGATACGGTTATTGGTGAAGGAGGGGTCAAGATATCAGGTGGTGAGAAGCAACGACTGTCTATTGCACGCGCACTGCTCCGCAAACCAGCAATTCTTGTATTTGATGAAGCAACCTCATCACTTGATTCTCTCACCGAAGAGGAGATCACGAAAACGGTGAAAGAGCTCTCTGGAGCACAGAGTCACCTCACCATCTTGGTGGCACATCGACTCTCCACCATCATGCATGCCGATCGCATCTATGTACTTGAGAAGGGTGTGATAAGCGAGTCAGGTACACATGCCCAACTGCTTGCACAGAACGGTTTGTACAGTGCTATGTGGCGCCAACAGGTGGGTGAGCGAGTATAGGGAGTATACTTTCTGGCATGACTTACAACATTCATCCCACATTCGTGCATTTTCCTATTGCCTTCTTGCTTCTCTATTCACTCATACGAGTGCTTCCGGTTACTCGATGGTTCCCGCGTGTTGTATGGCAGCATATCCGCATGACCGTGCTTGTTGTGGGCGTGCTCGGTGCGCTTGTTGCTAGTAGTACAGGTGAGATGGCTGAACACTTGGTGCGTCCTAACCGTCAGATTGTAGAGATGCACGCACTCTTTGCCGGTGCATCCATATGGCTCTATGTGCTCATTGCCATTGGTGAGTTCTTGCCACTGCTTATGACTATGGGTGCACGATTCATTCCAACTCCGGTAGTAAGAGTACTAATTCCTCTACGGAAGGTGCTGAGCAATGGGTTGAGTATGGGTGTACTTGCCGTGCTTGGTGCCGGTGCCATTACCCTTACCGGCTTGCTTGGCGGGGTATTGGTATATGGCGTGAGCGCAGATCCTTTCGCTGCATTGGTATTGAAAGTACTTGGGCTATAGCAGTGCCTTGACAAGTAAGTGAAATATACTATCCTCCTTCATAAGAGTTCTTTGCCATATATCTGAGTTGGATAGCGTTGTGGGCGGCACGTATGTGCTTTCTAGAACGCTGTCCAACCGGATAGCCTGTACAACAACAGAACCCCCAACAAGGAGCCGCTTCATGAAGAAGTCCCGCATCACGCTCGCTTTGGCGATCGCCTGCGGTTTCGGTCTGGCCACCGCCAGTCCGCAGCCCAAGGCCGTGAACAACATCGAGATCGAGAAGGTGGCGTACAACATCACCGGCGACCACGGCGTGGGCCTCGAGGCCATCCGCGAGACCGGCCAGGGCGCCATGGTGGAGATCCATTTCGTGCTGAACGACGAGGGCGGCCGGCCGCTGGGCATCTACGCCAGCGCCAGTCCCGGCGTGCACCGGTTCACCACCAACGAGAAGCGGCTCGACCAGCTGCGCCACTCGCTGGGGCTGAGCACCGGTACGCTGATGAAGTCCGACTACCTGGCGAGCCGCTTCTACGGCAGCGGGGTGGTGATGCTCTGCTGAACGGGCGGCCACGACGAGACCTTTCGTCACGGCCACTCCCAAGGGCCCGCGCTTGAAACATAGCGCGGGCTTTCTTTATACCTATCGCCCGAGATTCTTTAGGAGAAGTCCTGTTGCGCACATCATAAGAAAGCCAAGGAGCAGGGATCCCCATGCGGGAAAGGTGGCAAAGAGTTTAAGTATCCCATCGATAAAGAGTGCAAACCCTACCGCACCCAGTACTGCAGAGAGCACATGACTTTTACGTATTGCCCGTACGGGTGCTGTGTTACCAATTATGTTCGTAACGTGGTCAGTAGCTTTATCAACAAACTTTGGTGCGTGTTCATGCATATGTAGGAAGTATACCGTGGTGCTCCCACCCTGAGTCGAACAGGGATCAGCTCGTTAGGAGTGAGCCGTTCTATCCATTGAACTATGGGAGCGATACGTGTGAGCCTAACACAAAACCGCCCCGAAAGTCGGAGCGGTTTTGTAGGAAGGAATATTACACCCCGAGCAGCTGCGAGAGACGCTCTTTATCAAACCCAACCGTCATCTCATCACCTACGAAGATAACCGGTACACCCATCTGACCAGACTTCTGCATCATTTCCTGGCGCTTTTCAATGTCAGAGGCAACGTTGTAGTCAGTGAAGGAAATACCTTTTTCGGTAAGGAAGTCCTTCGTCATGTGACAGAAGTGACAGGTTGGGGTGCTGTAAATGGTGACAGTTTTATCCATAGCAATATATATTAGGGTGTCACTAGTATACCGTGCACAAAAAGGGGTGCAATGTGCACAACCTGTAGCGGTGCCGGAGGAGAGACTTGAACTCTCAAGACTTGCGTCGGTGGGTTTTGAATCCACTGCGTTTACCATTTCGCCACTCCGGCAGAACGTCTGCACTATAGCAGTTTTACATACGCGTTTCCAATGTGCTGCGCGTATGAACGTGGTACAATTTTTCGCATGAACGAACAGAATCTACCACCCACAAAGTACGATTCCGTCTTTTGGGTAGACGTGCATAAGATTTCTCCTAACCCCTATCAGCCACGCAAGGAATTTGATCCTGAAAACCTCAAGGCACTCTCTGAATCAATTCGTCAGTACGGTATTTTGATGCCGCTGGTGGTCACGCGTCAGGAGGTAGAGCGCCCAGATGGTGGTCTTGAAAGTGTCTATGAGCTTATTGCCGGTGAGCGTCGTCTACGTGCATCAAAGTTGGCAGGCCTTACCCAGGTCCCTGTCATCATTCGTCATGGTGAAGAGAGTAACCGTATTAAGCTTGAGCTTGCGATTATTGAAAACCTCCAGCGCGAAGACCTGAACGCCATAGATCGTGCAAAGGCACTGCAGCAACTCATTAGTGAGTTTGCACTTTCGCATGCAGAAGTAGGTGCAAAGGTAGGCAGGAGTCGTGAGTACGTCTCAAACAGTATTCGTCTCCTTGCACTCCCAGAAGAAGTGCAAAAGGCAGTAGCAAACAGAGACATTAGTGAAGGGCATGCCCGTGCACTGCTTATGATTGATGATCGTCCGCAAGAGCGCGATGCGTTGTTCCGCGAGATCATGATGAAGAAAATGTCGGTGCGTATGGTGGAGCAGGCAGTGCGCAGTATCGCAACTGAAAAGGTGCGCAAGCATGACAAGACACCAGAAATGCTTCAATTAGAGAAGTCACTTACCGAAACACTCGGTACCCGCGTGATTATTGAAAACCGTCCAAACGGTGGCCGCGTACTTATTGATTTCTTCTCTCCAGAAGACTTGGTGCACATTGCTGATGCGATTGCGGCACGGCAAAACGCTGCATTGGAAAGTACAACGGTAGCGTCTCCCGAAGTACCCGCTGAAGCACCAAATCCTAGTGAGGACGATAACCTGTACTCAGTGCGCAACTTCAGCGTTTAACCTTTCTTCTTTTTCTTTACGGGAGTAGGCTGCTTTTCGTTTTCAAGTGCTGTGCGAATGTGGCGTTTTGCAAGCGAGGTGCGCGCACCATCAAGCCACTTGGCAGTTGGGTGGGCTGAGTCTTTTTGCAGAATCTCTACGATATCCCCATTCTTGAGTGGGGTTTGTAGTGAGACGAGTTTTCCATTTACCTTTGCGCCGTGTGCGTGATTACCCACACCGCTATGAATCTCATACGCAAAATCAATAGGGGTAGAGGATACGGGAAGGTCAATGGTATCGCCATTAGGCGTGAAAACGAACATGCGGTGTGAGAAGAAGTCCTCCTTTAGGCCATCAACAATCTCACCACTCTCTGCCTCGGTGTGCGCATCCTTAAGCTCAGCGAGCCACTCAGGGTGGTTAACCTTTGTTGCCGTGCCCGTACTTTGTTGATTGCGGAAGAGTGACGGGATGAGCCAACTGAACCAAGACAGAGAGGCGGTGATAAATGAACGACGTGAGGCGTCGCCACCCAATGTCTTGTATGCCATGTGCGAGGCGATACCAAACTGTGCTTCACGGTGCATTTCTTCAGTGCGCACCTGTACCTCTACGATGCCCGCTTCGGGGGTAAGGATGGTGGTGTGGAGTGAGCGATAGCCGTTTGGTTTTTCCAATGCGATAAAGTCCTTAAACTCCCCAGGAAGCGGATTCCACTCCGCATGAATAATACCGAGTACGGTATAGCAATCTTCTACCGTAGGTACGATGACGCGCAGGGCAGCAATGTCGTAGATCTTGGTGATGTCATCACCTTTACGATGCATTTTTTGATGTAGACTCCACAATCCTTTAATGCGGATATCGGTATGGAAGTTTTTAATATTTCTGTGCGCAAGAAGCCTCTGCACTTCTTTTTGTAGCTTCAATAGACCAGCAGCATTCTCTTTGCGCTTCAACTTACGCACTTCCACCGCGTGCTGATACGCGTCAGGGTCAATATACGGAAAGGCAAGGTCTTCCAAGTCACGCTTCATCTTTCCCATACCGAGGCGATCAGCGATAGGGGCAAATATCTCTACCGTCTCAAGTGCAATACGTTTCTGTTTGTGCTCAGGCACGTGCTCAAGTGTCGTCATGTTGTGGTAGCGGTCAGCAAGCTTTACGATGAGTACACGAATATCGCTTGCGGTAGCTACCATCAGGCGGCGCAGACTTTCTGCATGACGCTCAGCACCGTGGTACTGGTGCTTGCCGAGCTTGGTAACACCTTCCACGATAGAAAGCACATCTTTGCCGAAGGTCTTCTCAACCTCTTCAGCAGAGGCACGTGCATCCTCTATGGTGTCGTGAAGAAGGCCTGCGGCAACGGTCGCTGCATCCATACCATACTCAGCAAGTATGAGTGCAGTGGCGGCAGGGTGAATAAAGTACGGATCACCGGAGTAGCGGGTATGGCCTTCGTGCGCCCGCTTTGAGAATTCATACGCCTTTGCCACCAACGCAATATCTTCTGCGGCGTCGCTTTTTAGTGCCCGAAGGATGTCCTTGACGGGGGTCATGGTACGTACAATACTTTGCTTGGGGGTATGAAGCAATGAGAGGAGACGTATGCTCACTGCACGTGACGAGTGCGAATTGTGTCCGTTTTGCAAAACCTTTCATCTCAAAAAAGGGGAGGTGCCCGACAGACAAGCCTGTGCCCAGCGCCGTGAATTTGAAGCACTGGCTGAGAATCTGTTCAATAAGTACTTCATCACTGAAGTGCTGGTGAAATACCACTAACCTTTGCGATAAAGGAAAAAAGAACCCCCGAGAGGGTTCTTTTTCTATTTAAGATACTCAGCGGCTTCAGCTGGTGTGAGGGTCTCGGGGTCAATCGTGTTGGGGATATATATACGACGCAGACCTTTCTTGAGGAAGTTACCCTGCTTTGACTTATAGAGCACGAGTGAGCGGCCAGTCTTTGGGTGTTTCCCAATCTCCCGCACGATATCAACACCACGCGGTGGCCGCTTCGGTTCGGCAAGAAGTGCCAGCGCTTCTTCGTGGGTAATGGTGTATGGGTCACCACCTTTCTTGATAGAGCGGAACTCACCATCGTGGGCAACATACGGACCAAAGCGTCCGGTGTTGGCAAGGACTGGCTTGCCGGTAGCTGGATGCATACCAAGCTCACGAGGAAGGGAAAGGAAACGTACCGCATCCGCAACCGTGACGTTTACCGGATCAATGCCTGCGGGAATACTTGCGCGCTTTGCTTCTATCTTCACCCTCTTACGCTTCTTTTTTCCTGTAGGTTCCTCTTTCTTCTCTGGCGGTGCAGAGAGTGGCATCTCTACATACGGACCAAACCGTCCGGTGCGCACAAAGATAGGAAGACCAGTTTCTGGATGGGTGCCAATTGGCTTGTCTGGTTCCATCACAATACCGTCTTCACGGCGTGCGCCGGTACACTCAGGATAGCGTTTGCAGCTCATGAAGGTACCGCCACGGCCGAGCTTGTATTCCATAGGACTTCCACACAGCGGACAAGGGAACTCCGCAGGAGCATCCCCTAGGGATGTTGCCTTAGGAAGAGATTCTTTTGATGCTACTTCTTTTGCAAAGGGGGTATAAAAGGCATCAAGGGTTTTGCGGTACTCACGTTCACCACGGGCAATCTCATCTAGCTCATCTTCCATCTCTGCCGTGAATGAGTCGCTGATATAGGTAGCAAAGTTTTCTTCAAGCCATCCAGATACCACCATACCGGTTGCGGTAGGCATGAGGGTGCGACCATTCTTTTCTACGTACCCACGATCTTGAATGGTCTTCATGATAGATGCGTAGGTAGAAGGACGACCGATACCACGCTTCTCAAGCTCCTTAATAAGACCGGCTTCGGTGTAGCGGTTTGGTGGCTCAGTTTGTTTTTCTTCTGCATGTAGCGTTACCAGTGCCGCAGTATCACTCGTATGCACCTTTGGCAGCTCTACATCTTCACCACGTGCCCGCGTATCAAGGGCGAGCCAGCCAGGAAACACAATACGTGAACCCGTTACCGAAAAGAGCGGTATGTCTGCATCAGCCTTCACTTTAATGGTAGTGCGCAGAGAACGGGCGCTTGCCATTTGGGATGCAAGCGTGCGGATACGGATAAGCTCATAGAGTGCCACTTCGTCAGGGGTGTTGCCGGCACGGGTGAGACTTGGGTTGGTTGGGCGCACCGCCTCGTGTGCTTCCTGTGCGTTCTTGCTCGCCGTCTTATACACCCGTGCTTCCAGGTATTCTTTCCCAAACTCCTTCTCTACAGTGCCACACACTGCAGCAACCGCTTCTTTAGCAAGGGTGACTGAGTCGGTACGCATATACGTAATGTGCCCTGCCTCATAGAGCTTCTGTGCGGCACGCATGGTTCTGGAAGGCGCAAAGCCAAGACGCGTAGAAGCAGTCTGTTGGAGGGTGGAGGTGGTAAATGGGGGACGAGGGCTACGCTCTTCTTCACGCTCAGCAACGTCAGCAATAGACCACGCAGCCTTCTTGCCTTCAGTCACGATGCGGTCAGCCTCTTCTTTTGTTTTTGGTTCTTCAACACACACTGCAATGAAATCACCTTCCTTAGTACTAAAGGTTCCTGAAAGTACAAAATATGTTTCTGGTATGAAGGCACGGATATCACGCTCACGTTCTGCAATGATACGGAGCGCTGGGGACTGCACGCGACCTGCAGAAAGGCCATAGCGGACTTTCTTCCAGATAAGACCAGAGAGTTCATAGCCCACAATGCGGTCAAGTACGCGGCGTGCTTCCTGTGCCTGGCGCAGGTGCTGATCAATATCACGTGGAGCTGCAAGCGCCTCTTCAATCGCTGTCTTAGTGATCTCGTGATACGTCACGCGCTTCACTGGTTTCTTTCCTGCATCAATTACCTCAGTAAGGTGCCAGGCGATAGCCTCGCCTTCGCGGTCAGGGTCGGTTGCAAGATAAATAGCATCAGCCTTGGTTGCGGCTTTCTTGATGCGCTCAATCACCTCACGTTTTTCTGCAGGGATAACGTAGTGGGGAACAAAGCCGGCCTTGATATCAATAGCTTCTTTATCAGACTTGGGCAGGTCGCGTACGTGTCCCACAGAGGCAAGCACCTCGTATTCTTTGCCGAGGTATTTCCCGATAGTTTTCGCCTTAGTTGGCGACTCCACTATGAGTAGTTTGGAAGCCATGTAGTTCGTAATACACCATACCTGCTATGTTGTGCAAATTTTTAAATGTACTGCATGTATAAAAACAAAGGGGCGACGTCGGTTTGACGTCGCCCCTGAATGGCCTCGGTGTCCTCAATAGGACGAGCACGAGTAGGTGTGTTCCCGGGAAAGGATCCCAGGCAAGATATCGGGAGAATTCTTGCCGGTCATCTTGTTCGGAATCCTTTCGAAAGAGAACAGGATGTGACGCAGCTCTTCTGCAGAGTGCGAGCCGGGGAACTGTCCCTCCACACATTCCCAGATTCCACCGAACTTCATAAGCCTAAGGGAGACGTAGTCGTCTTCGGCTGCGCCCACAGGACAGACGTCCAGGAACACATCACCCTCATTCCTTGAATTGCAGATTTTGATGGAGAGGCCTCTTTGTGCCCTCTTCCAGCCCTCCACTCGATGGGCAAACATTTCGTCGAGTTTGTGCATCGTGAGAACGACAGCCTGGTCGAGGGCGTGGATTTCGCGATTGGTATTCATGACCGATCCTTTCTCTGGAAACGTTACGTTTCCGTGTGTGGTGTACATATCACCCTTGCGGTGATAAATATATAATACATTATTTTATACAATCTGTCAATTTCGGTTCAAGCCGCAGTGCCTCAAGAATATCTGCGGATCCACTAATCAGCGTCGCACCAAGACGTATGAATTGATGAGTACCCACACCGTGTGCATCGTGTATACGATGCGGTACACACAAGACCTCTCGGTTGTACTCAACCGCAAGACGTGCGGTGATAAGTGTGCCGGACTTTTCTCCTGCCTCAATAAGAAGTACCGTATCTGCCATACCAGCCATGATGCGATTTCTTGAAGGAAAGTCCGAGATCTGTGCCCTGTGGGTTGGTTCGTGTTCTGAAAGGAGTGCACCACCTGCAGCAAGAATCTTTTGAGCAAGACCTACGTTACTTCTTGGATACAGTACGGAGTCATCCAGTCCTGATCCTGGTACGGCAATGGTGTGTAGGCCGGCTGCGAGTGCTGCTTCGTGGGCACAAGCGTCAGCACCAAGCGCAAGACCAGAAATAATAGAGATAGGATAGCCAGAAAGACCACTAATAAGGTATGCGCATGTTTCTCTGCCGTAGGGAGAAAGCTTCCTGCTACCTACTACGGCCAGGAGTTTCGTACCCCTCGGCGGCAAGGTGCCACGCATCCATAGCGTGTCTGGTGGGCAGGGAATCTCAAGCAGGGCACCTGGATATTCGTCCCGCGCAAGTTGTCGTACACTCGCGCTCATACTATGCTGTCTTCATATATGTTGGATATTAAATTCATTCGCGAGAACGCGGACCTTGTAAAGGCAGGTGCAACCAAGAAACGGCTCACGGTAGATGTGGATCGGTTGCTTGCCCTTGATGACCGTCGCAAGGCACTACGCCAAGAGCTTGATGGCAAGCGTGCAGAGCAGAACCTCGCGAGCAAGACTATCGTACTTGCCAAGGATCAAGAAAAAGAAAAGTTGTTGGAGGCAATGCGTCATCTCAAGCAAGGCATGGCAGATCTTGAGGAGGAATATAAGAAGGTGATGGAGGAGTGGCAGGTACTCATGCTCTCTATTCCAAACATCCCTGACATCTCGGTGCCAGAGGGTGAGAGTGATGCTGATAACCAAGAGGTGAAGGTATGGGGTGAAAAGCCAACCTTCTCCTTTACTCCCAAAGACCATGTAGCACTTATGACTGCCCTTGGTATGGCAGACTTTGAGCGCGGCACAAAGGTTGCAGGATTTCGTGGCTACTATCTCAAGGGTGATGGTGCACGCCTTGCCTTTGCTATCTGGCGCTATGCACAAGACTTTTTCTTGAAGAAGGATTTTGAACCGATGATTGTGCCATCACTGGTGCGTCGTGAAGCGTTTATGGGCACGGGGTACCTGCCACAAAGTGAAGAAGATTTGTACAAGACACAAGATGGTGAATATCTTGCGGGCACCGCAGAGGTTGCGACCATGGGCTTTTATATGGACGAGACGCTGCCTAAAGAGGAGCTGCCAAAGAAGTTCCTGTCGTTCTCACCATGTTTTCGTCGTGAAGCGGGCGCACACGGCAAAGACGTACGCGGCCTCATTCGCGTGCATGAGTTTTATAAGTGGGAACAGGTGATTTTGTGTGAGGCCTCACATGAGGAGACGGTAAAGTGGCACGAACAGATTAACCGCAACACCGAAGAGTTTATCGAATCACTGAACATTCCATATCACACGGTGGTGAACTGTGGTGGGGACTTGGGCCTTGGTCAGGTGAAGAAGTACGACATTGAATTGTGGGTGCCAGGAGAAAACACGTATCGTGAGATTAGCTCCGCATCATACTTCCATGACTTCCAGACTCGTCGTCTGAATATTCGATATCGTGATGCTGATGGAGAGATGCGCTTTCCTCACTCACTTAACTCAACGGCAATTCCTACACCACGCATTCTCGTGTCTATTGTAGAGAACTACCAGCAGGAAGATGGCACCATTCGCGTCCCTGACGCCCTTATCCCGTATGTCGGCACGGACACCCTCGGTCGCCGCTAACACGAGCGCCCCTAAAGAGACACGTCAGCAACAGCGGCTTGCTGAGCGTCGTCGTCGTATACGGCGTATAGAGCAGAGTGTATTGGGGGTCATACTCCTTGGTGCGCTCGTAGGATTGGTGTGGCTACTGTGGCGTCCAGGTATACGTATTGCTGATATAGAAGTGCAGGGTGCATATGGAGAAGAGATCAAGCATCTTGCCCATGACACACTTGGCGGCAGTATTGCGTTTTTGTTTCCTCGCGACTCAATATTCCTTTTGCCAGAAGATAATATTCGTACCCGCGTGCTTGCCACGTATCCAGACATTGCCTCAGTCACCATCTCGCGCACTGGATTTTCAAGCATTGAAATTGGAGTTGTACCTCGCGTGCCAGCTATTCGTTGGTGTGGGGAAGAGTATCCTGCGTCTGCCACGTGTTATGTGGCTGATGCTGATGGTCTTATCTTTGCATCTGCGGCTTCTACTACCGATGGATTCTCACTCTATGCGCCTCTTACTGAAGCAACCTCATCACCGATACGTGCATATATTAAAAAGGCGGCAGAGATTCTTCCCGGTGTTACAGAGTTCGCTGCAGCACTTGCCGAACACAATCTCACCGCAGAGAGTATTGTGCTGTCGGAGGATGAGGCACGGGTATACCTTGCAGGTAGCGGGACGTATATAACGTATGTGCTTGGCAAAGAGCGTGAGACGATCGCCTTGCTCTCCCTCACCATGAGCAATCTTCCGGTCCCCATAGACTCACTGGAGTATGTGGATCTGCGGTTCCCAGGCAAGGCGTATTTCAAGAAGAAGGAATAGACATACATGACATCTAGACACGCTAACTCATTCTGGAATACCTTGCCGCGACCGTTTTTTACGCTCGCACCTATGGCGGATGTTACCGACCCTGCGTTTCGCCAGGTGCTTGCGGCATATGGTAAGCCAGATGTGACATGGACAGAATTTGTGTCTGCAGATGGGCTGTATCACACGCGAGAGATAGGGAAATTGCCTGATGCAGAAAACCCCTTGATGCGTGACTTGCAGTTCACTAAAGGTGAGCACCCAATCGTGGCACAGTTCTTCTCGGCAAAACCTGAGATGATGGCATATGCGGCAAAGCTTGTTGCCGAGCTTGGATTTGATGGCATTGATATCAATATGGGATGCCCTGATCGTTCTATTGAAAAGCAAGGCTGCGGTGCGGCGATGATAAAGAATCCTGCCACTGCTGCGGAGATTATCCGTGCCGCACAGTCTGCAGGTATTCCGGTATCAGTGAAGACGCGTGTGGGATACAACACAGAGATACTAGAATCATGGCTTCCCGTGATTCTGGCAGAGAAGCCGGCGGCAGTGACACTGCATCTGCGCACCCGCAAGGAGATGTCGTTGGTGCCTGCTCGGTGGGAGTTGATGCAAAAGGCGGTGGAGATACGTAATCGTCTTGCACCTGAGGTGCTTTTGATTGGTAACGGGGATGTGAAGGACTTAGCTGATGCTCGTATGAAAGCGCAAACATATGGTGCTGATGGTGTCATGATTGGTCGTGGCATCTTTGGCAACCCCTGGGTATTTGCCGGACGTACTGCTACTGATACTCCCATTGCAGAAAAACTCACTGCACTCATAACCCTTGCGCATGCGTTTGAAGCGCTTCGTCCAAAGAAGTCTTTTCATATTCTGAAGAAACACATCAAAGCGTTTGTAACAGGTTTTGATGGGGCTGCAGATATACGCGCACGACTAATGGAAACGGAGAATGCGGACGAGCTTGAGGCGGCAGTGCGGACAACGGGCATTGTGTAAAAAAAGCACCAGACCTGCAGGTCTGGTGCTTTGTGTGCTCACCGTTTCTTCTTCTCTTCGAGAAGCGGGTATCCCTGTCCATTGGGTCCAATCCGCCACGTACCTTTCCCTGGTGTTGCCGCGTGTTTTCTGCATTCCTCACGGCAGCATCCAGCTACCACCAATGGCTTCTTTAGAGAAACGGACGCGAACCCCTTCTCAAGACCTTGTGGAATTTTACGATTCTCCGCCAGGTACATGATGATCTCGTTTCCAGGGAGAATTGCCTCCAGACACCACGGACACTGAACGGAAGCTTCCTTGATGCACTCTGCGCAGTACTCCACTGCCGCATCCTTGGGAAAGTCTAGGGTGTAGCTTTTCCCGAACAGGTTGATGCAGGTGTCGGTGATGGGGTGCTTGCAGATGGTGCCGTAGCGCACCACTGGTTTCTTCGGGGATGGGCGGCGCAAGAGAGACAAAACGAGCAGGAGAGCAGCTGCTATGATGAGCCACAAAAGAGTGTACATATTGACCTCGGGCTAGGGTGAAAGAGCTTCGTGGCAATGCTATACCATCCAGGCCGTTATGCAATCTGGCGTTTGCTATACTGTCCTCATTCATATGGCACACCAATCCCTCTACCGCGCATACCGTCCTGCTTCCTTTAAGGAGGTGCTGGGGCAAGAAGAGGTCATTGGCCCATTAACCGAGCAGCTTGCTGCCAAGAAGTTAGGACACGCGTATTTGTTTGCTGGTTCCCGTGGTCTTGGAAAGACGTCAGTGGCACGTATCTTTGCGCGTGAGCTTGGTTGTGATGAGCGTGATGTGTATGAAATAGATGCAGCATCGCACAATGGGGTGGACTATATCCGTGAGCTTTCTGAAAACGTATACACACTCCCATTTGCATCTCCCTGCAAGGTATACATTCTGGACGAAGCACATATGCTCTCAAAGAGTTCATGGAATGCGTTCTTGAAGACGCTTGAAGAGCCACCGGCACACGCTATTTTCATTCTTGCCACTACGGAGCTTGATAAGGTGCCGGAGACAGTGCGTTCCCGTTGCCAGGTCTTTACCTTTAAGAAACCATCGCGCGTAGGGCTTGCAAAGCTGGTGGCTATGGTTGCCAAGAAAGAAGGGTATGCGCTTGAGGCATCTGCCGCTGATTTGGTAGCACTGCTTGCAGATGGCTCATATCGTGATGCACTTTCGGTACTGGAGAAGGTGCTGTCAGTGTCTCAGGATAAGAAGCTCACCCGTGAAGAGGTTTCTAAGGCAACAGGTGCACCAAAAGCAGAGAGTGTGCATGCATTTGTGACTGGACTTGCGCACGGGAAGGCAGACGTGGCACTTGCTGCGGTTACACAAGCGGCAGGAGATGGTCTTGATATGAACCTTTACCTCTCACTGGTTATTGATGCGGTGCGCCAGGTGCTTCTCGTGCGTTTTGCACCAGAGCTGCGCAAAGAGATAGCGGCAGAGCTGGGTGCTGATGCATATGCAGACATTGAAGCGCTTGCGAAAGCAGCCGAGACCAAGCTTTCACACAATACGCTACGCGTCTTGCTTGAAGCAGCAGCCCGCGCTCGCTACACCCCGGTACCATCTTTGCCGCTTGAGCTTGCGGTGTTTGAACTGGTGCCAAACTAAAGTGGATGTCTGGGACTTGTCCCATGCTCTATTACGGATTACAGTGCAAACACGTACCTCAATAAAGGTATCGTTCTTACTTTGGGAGATCGTCTAATGGTAGGACAGGGGCCTTTGAAGCCCTTAATCTAGGTTCGATCCCTAGTCTCCCAGCTAATCTTATTTTTTATGAAAAATGATGTAAGACCAATTTACTTTGAACTTCAGGGTTATCTGTCACAAGCTCCACAAAGAGAGATGGGTGCCATTTTTGACGAGCGTGTTTGGAACCAGCATAATGAAACAATTAAGGAGCTCGAAGCAGTTACTGGTAAAACTTACGATAAGTATAAGATTACTCCAGAACGATGGGGAGATAAGTTAAGAGTAACCGTACAGGTTTATCGTACAATTTTAGGTGGTTTAATCTCTCGTTTGCACGGAGAATATTTCCCTGATGAATTATCTCCGATAAAATAGAAATATGAAACTTAAAGAGAGAAGGATGTTTCCAGTAATTAATAAAATTCGCGATTCCTTAATGGAGTCTGAAAAGGATATCGGAGTTCTGGTTGATGTATACCAATTTACAGAGATAGAAAAAACCTTTTCGAAAGAGGAGGTTGAATTTGCTCTTAGATATCTAAACGGTAAAGGATACTTTGTTCTTAGAGTGGATAGAGCTGGTTATGTTCTAACATCAAAGGGCTATGACGAATGGCTCTTTCCAGAAGGAGAAAATAATTCCAAAGGAATTTTTATTTCCTATGCAGTTAAAGATGCTTCACTCGCCGGAAAATTGAAGAATGAATTAGAAAAAGAAGGTCTAAACGTTTTCTTGGCTCATGAGGATATTGAGCCGACAGAAAAATGGAGAGACAAAATCATTGCTGATCTAAAGTCATCTCATACTTTCATTGCATTGAGAACAAAAAATTATCTAGGGAGACCCTATACAGAACAAGAGTGTGGATTCGCGCTCGCGTTAAATAAGAGAATACTGACTATTTCTATAGATACAAATGTCGAGGATATGGGATTCTGTTCTGAATTCCAAGGAGAGAGGTTTGAAATTGGGCAAGAATTAGAGATTTTTGAATTTTGTAAGAAACAGCTTTCTTAAATAAGAAATTTTCAGCAGATTAGAATCTGTATTGAAGTTGATTGGTTTCTTGAAAATAAATGGTATTGAAAGTTATAATTAACTAACAATGAAAACACTATCAAATCTAAATGCTACCTGGTGGTATCGACTTCTTAAGGTCTTATATTTTGGCATGTTCTTTTTCTTTGTTATAGGCATGTCAGCTGCGGCGTTTGATGAGTTTTCAACTACTGAATCAAAAGATATAGAAATAACCTGTTTGTATGGGAATAAGGATACATTCAAGGTTTTCGGCGACAAACATATTCTTGTTACCAAACCTACGGCCAAGTTAGGAATATCTGAGTCAATGCGTCAGCAAATTATTCGGGAATGTGAAATTTCACAGAACGATATGGATTTTGCAATGACGGAGGCTCAGGCTAAGACAGAAAGTTTTCGCCGCGACTACGGTTGCCCAAATGCTGAGTCTGACGTAAAGGGCTTTATGTGCGGAGTAGAGTTTGGAGCAGAGGTCTATAAAGCAAAAGATGTTGAAGTTTCCGAAGACACATTAGGGAAAGCTCTTGGAATTATCTTATTGTGCTTTCTGGGTACATCTATGGCCTTCGAAGTAATTAGGAGAATTTTCTACTATGTGACGCTTGGTAGCCTTAAGCCGAAGAAATAGGTTCCAACACTGTTTCAGATAGTCATCCCAATCCTGCCAGCCAGGTGATATCCTTATACACATGAAAACAAAAGGAAACTACGTTGATGGGTTCGTGTTCACGGTACCCAAGAAGAATCTTGCTGCATATAGAAAGATGGCACGCATAGGGGCAAAGGCATGGCGCACATTCGGTGCACTTGAGTACAAGGAGTGCATGATTGATGACGCTACACCAAAACACGTCATGTTCACCTTTGCTAAAGCTACAAAGGCGAAGAAAGACGAAACAGTATGGTTCTCTTTTATTGTCTTCAAGTCTAAGGCGCACCGCGATGCGGTGAATAAGAAGGTGATGGCGTATATGGAAAAGAAGTATGCCGGACATGAGCACGAGCCTATGCCGTTTGATATGAAGCGCATGGCGTATGCGGGCTTTAAGGTACAGGTGAGTGGCTAGGCGTGTCGTGTCTCATTTGCTTATGAAAATTAAACACGTTTTTCATGGGTGGCACTTGGAGAAAGAAGAAAAGTTTCTAAAAACGCCGGTAGGTATATTTTTGCTCGGTGCGTTCTTGGGTGAACTCTCTCCTGACCCTACGGATGCGGTACATTTCTGGTTACAGAATCATGTACTTGATAATCCGGCTGTAAGCGCAACGATACGGGCGTTTCTTGAAGTGTTTGACTGGTATTTCATGAGTGCAAGCTACTTCTTGCTTCTTATTATCGTTGCGTACTTCTTGCACATTCGGAAGGTATCCATTGTGAAGCGCGTCAGTATCGTCGGTGGCATTATTAGCGTTGGGGTAGTACTTGGTATTCTTGCCCAATTCCTCTTCTCATAACGTGCATATGTCAAAGAAAATCTTCTTTCTGTTTCTGGCAGTTGTAGCGGTTACGTGTGCACGGCTTTTACTCTTCTCCGTACATGAC
>JAHFMT010000024.1 GCA_023267735.1 Candidatus Kaiserbacteria bacterium | reverse complement strand
AGCCCTGCCGTCATGGTGAGTGGCTTCATGATGGAACCGAACTCATACACATTCTCGGCAAGCGGGTTACCAAAGTATTCTGTCGGCACTCCCGTGCGGTCATTAGGATCAAAGGTAGGTATCGCATCAAGCGCAATGATTTCACCCGTTGCAGGAATCATGATGATGCCACCTACTTGGCTGCTGCTGTACTTTACCTGTACCGCCTTCAGTACCTCATTCAACTTATCTTCTACCACCGGCTCAACGGACGTCTTCACGTCTCCTTCACGTACCGAACGTGCATCTATCACAATGTCACCAACGTTTGAAAATAGTTCTGCAAAGAAGTTCTTAAAGAGTCCTGGGGAGCGCTCAAGAATATCGTTGTAGTAGCGTTCAAGACCATACTGCCCCAACAGGGTGTCACCCGTACCAAAAGAAACAAACCCCACGGACTGTGCACCTGCATCTTCAAGTGGGTAGGTACGCCACCGCTCACGCACTACCACCACACCAGGAATATCTTGGTCAGCGATAGCCTTCCCCGCCTCCTGACTCACTCGACGTGCCACCTCTTCATACGGATCATCCTTCTTTGCGGCCTGCGTCATGAACGTCTCCTTCTCTACATCTGGAATCTCTTTTGCAATCGCTGCATACGCGGCTTCAGGGTTCTCTAGTCTGCTCGGATTAATCGCTATCAAAAAGCCAGAGGCCAGCCCCGCCGCAGCAAACGGTGTTCCATCTTTACGAGTGAAATAGATCTTCCCTCGGTCATATGGCGCATGACTTTCATGCACATACTGCCTATCGGCACGAAGCGCATACTCCTCGCCCTCCATGACCTGGACCACGTACAACTTTCCCACCAAAATAAGTGCAAACAATCCCAGCACAATACCTATGACCCGAAGGCGACGACGAAATGCGTTACGCATGTCTTACATGTCTGCACGAGAAAGTCCTGGGTAGGTTGCCTGTGCGTAGTGCACATTCTTTGGACGTACGAAA
Organism: Candidatus Kaiserbacteria bacterium; assembly: GCA_023267735.1. Taxonomy (GTDB): domain Bacteria; phylum Patescibacteriota; class Minisyncoccia; order Phycocordibacterales; family Phycocordibacteraceae; genus C7867-001. Next base: position 8,135 of record JAHFMT010000024.1, on the reverse strand, counting down.
CCAGTATCAGCAAGAGGACGTGCCGTCACCTCCTTCACCTGCGCAAGATATACCCCCTCAAGAGACGCCACCTCTGCCTCTGCAGACAACAGCGTATCAGCAAGCTCTGCCTGATGCGCTGCAAAGAACATAGTTGCACCGAGCAAGCAGGCATAGGTGCCAACAAGCGCAAAAAACACTGCGCCAAGTATTGGCACGAATCGATCAGGAATATAGATAGCAACGTTAGAAGGCATGGTCATGGGAAAGAACTGATAAAGAAGATGCTGCACGGTATGGCGCTGCCGCCTTTTCAAACACCCGCAGCTTTGCACTGCGCGCACGTGGATTCTCTGCAAGCTCCATGTCACTTGGTGCGACCGGTTTCTTCGTCACCAAGGTACCCGCACCCTGCTCTGCCGCATCACGAAACAGTGACTTCACCAACCGGTCTTCAATACTGTGGAAGGTAATCACGGCAACACGGCCCCCTGGCGCAAGCAGGGAGAGTGCAGCGGTGATACCTGACTGTGCCGCACTGAGCTCATCGTTCACCGCAATACGCAGTGCCTGGAACGTCTTGGTCGCCGGGTTGATACGCCCATGCTGCTTTGATGCAGGAACACCTGCCACAATGGCGGCAACAAGCTGGTTGGTAGTGAGGATGCGCTCCTTGCGACGGTGGAGCGCAATTGACTTGGCAATCTGACGAGAGAACGTTTCATCACCCAGTGTGTAGATGAGGTCTGCAAGCTCATCCTCAGGCATGCTGTTGACGATATCTGCAGCAGTACGCTCAGCACTCTCGGGACGGCCATACGTCATGTAGAGCGGCTCATCACTTTGGAATGAGAATCCCCGACCAGAGGTAAGGTGATATCCGCTCCAGCCCAAATCAAACAGTGCACGGTTAAGCGGCAATGCACCCACACGCTCAACGATGTGTCCAAGGTTTTTGAAGTTGTCTTCAATGATGTGTACGGTTGGGCGCTTTGCACGGGTGTCATGCGCAACGACGTCACGGGCACGTGACACCGCATCAGGATCAGCATCAATGCCCACCAACACGCCGTCTGCACCAAGGGCACCAAGCAGTTTCGCAAAGTGTCCTGCACCCCCAAGGGTTGCATCAACCACCGTATCGCCTGGCACAATCTCAAGCATCTCCACCGCCTCACTAAGCAAGACTGTGGTGTGTGCAGAAGTTGGGGTGGTACGTGTCATAGCGATTATTTGGCAGCGCCCATTTGCTCAGCGAAGAGCTCAGCATCACGCTCAATGTTCTTGGTGTAGCGTGTCCATGCCTTTTCTTCCCAAAGCTCAACACGGTCAGACACCCCCGCAACAACGACCTTGCCCGAAAGACCTGCAAACGACTTGAGATAATCAGGAACCAGTATGCGGCCCGCTGAATCAAGTTCTGATTCAAACGCGCCGGAAAGCATAAGGCGAGAAAGTCCACGCCCTGCCGCCGTACCCATTGAGTGTGTCGCAACAAGACGTGCCTGTGCTTCAAACGCACGCTTTGGATAGACGAACAAACACCGATCAAGACCGCGCGTAACGACTACAAAACGTCCGAGTTCCTTTCGAAACTTGGCTGGCAATGAAAGCCTGTTTTTAGCGTCAACGGTATGTCGGTATTCTCCAATGAACATGTAAGAAATAACGGTGAAGATGACGTATGGCAGCAAATCCCACTTCATCCCACCTATATGGAATTATATGACACTCTGCCCCACTTCGTGCATAGTTATCCCCACTTTCTCGTGAGGGGTATATAACGAAAAAACACCGCGATTGCGGTGTTTTTTCAGTATCTGTCCGAGAAAGAGTTAGGAGATTTTCTCAACCGTATAGCTCTGCTTTCCTGCAGGAGTTTCAAAGGTAAACTCATCCCCTTTCTTGCGACCCATAAGTGCAGCACCAAGTGGTGAAAGATGAGAAAGCTTGCGTTCACGCATGTCTGCTTCTTCACTGCCTACCAGCGTATATTCGTGTGTCTCTCCAGAGGTGCCCTTTTTGATAAGCACCTTAGAACCAAAGCTCACCACGTCCTTCTTCTTATTATCCTGCTGAATACGTGCATGCTTTACCACGTCCTCAAGCTTGCGGATGCGCTCTTCCGTTGCTGCCTGCAATTCACGTGCTTCCTGGTACTCAGCATTTTCAGAGAGGTCACCGAGCGAGCGAGCGTACTCAAGACTCTCCGCAATTTCAGTGCGGCGGGTAGTCTTCAAATGATCAAGTTCTTTGACCATTTCATCAAATTTCTCTTGCGAGACAACAATATCTTTATCTTCAGCCATATGGGTTGTTAGGGGTATTCTACCTTCTTATCGGAGGTATGCAATCTACTTCTCAGAGGGTGTATATCCCACGAAAAAGCGGGCATATGAGAGCACTCCAGCGACCACCGCAGCAAACACTACATACGCAAACACGAGGGAGAGATACGAGAACGTAGCCCCAGGAGCCGCTACCTGCCACGCATCAAGCATGAAGAGCATCCACCATCCAGAAAACGCCAAGGAGGAAGAGAGCCACCACGAGACTGCACCGCGCATCATGCTCCACCCTGCAAAGATAATGCTGAAGGCAAGGGTATTCATAAACCACCATGGTGCAGAGAGTACCTGTACCGGCACAAGAGGAAATGCGTAGCTAAGTACCCCAAGCGCAATACCTGCAAGCAGTACCACCAACAGACCCCATTTCAACGCAAAGAATGTCGTGTGCAAATAGTCACGCTCACGAGCATCTACCCGTCCATCTGCCGTTGCTTTGAGATAGAAGATCTCCGCAAAGGTAATGCCAGCGACGCCAATAGCGGCACCGAGGACGTGTACGAATGCGAGGATTTGGATAAATGTAGCCATAGGTTAGTGCTGCATAAGCTCAGCGAGCTCTGCACGGTACTTCTTCATTACTTCGGTTGCCGCATGCATCTCACTCTCACCACCCTTCTTGCGACGCTCAATTTCCTCTCCCATCTTCTTAAATAAATCAGGTTTCTTCTCAACCATCGCGATAAGCATATCGCGCTGATCTTCAGGCACTTCTTTCATCTTGTGCTTCGCGTATTGGCGAAGGAAAAATCCTTTTATAGACATATGCGGACAGTATACCTTATAGGTGGACTCTAGAAAATCGTTTTGGAACCATTTCGTTAGTGAAGTGAAAAAGTTGATGGAAATTTTAAAACCAAATGTCTCAGGAGAGGATGGTTTTGGGATATCCCCAACCGCTTGATTCCCTCCGTTTGAACGAGTATACTCAAAAGTGACCACTGGTCATAAATTCATAGCTGGGGGGCCTCTTCGGGGGTCCCCTTGGCTTTTATCTGTTCTAATTGAACAGCGATTCTGTCTTTTATTGAGTCCCCCAGTTCTCGAGGCCAGCAGATAAACTCTTTAATCTTTCTTATATCGAAAATAAGTACTCCAGCCTCGTCAATCTCTGGCGCCACAGAACCTGACATTGAGAACACTGAAACGCTCTTTTCGTCTTCTGTGAGCTGTTTAATCGGGCTTTGGAAGTCACTATCACCTGACCATATAACGAAGTTCTCATACTTGCCGGAAAGAAAGTCACGCAGCATATCTCGTCCCATTTCGACGTCAAAATTGCACTTCAATTCCTCCAAAGAGCGCTCGCCAGTTTGATTGAGTTGCTTTAGCTTTGAATTCAAAAAACTAACGGTCTCGATATCAAGCTTACTGAGCAACGACTTCTTTACAAAATTTTTGATGATTGCCGTAGAGTCAGACGGGATACTTGAAATATCAATAGAAAGAGACATTCGTTTTACAGGCTTCGTTACGAGATTGTAGCCCCACTCAACAACATCCTTGACCTGTCTCTCTGAAAGCTCATTGCCTTCTAGCGTACCGCAATACAGATGAACAGCCTGTATTTGGTCAAAGGAGTCGAGCAAGAGTTTAATTCTTTCCAAACTGATATGCCAATTAATTTTTTCTTGCCAATGTATTACGTTCGACCAATCAATATAAACGGCAGTTGGTTTCGAGAAAAACACTTCGTCTAGCTCCCTGATTCTTTCAGGAAAGATATTGCCCAAAGCCTTGACGCGTAGATTTTTTGGATTAAACACCACATGATTTTACCATACCAATTATTGACCGCCTTATGACCACGATACACCAAGTACTTAAACAGATACCAGACGAGACAGAACGAAAAGAGCGAATACACGCAGATCTTGATTACCTCGCCAGGATTCTGGTAGACGAATACTTCCGCAGGAAGCGGCTGGATTACCCATCATTACCGCACCAGGAGCATTCTTAGGACTCTATATCTGGAGTGTTTTTGGAAAATGTTCCCTGGTGGCACATTTCCCCACCTTGACACTGTTTGTGGACCCTAGGGGGATCGAACCCCTCGCCTCATCCATGCCATGGATGCGCTCTACCAAATGAGCTAAGGGCCCGTGTGTGCACTATATCAAACCACTATAGGAAAAGATAAAGGGCGGAACGACCGAAGTCGTCCCGCCCTCTTTACACCACACCCCTCACACGACCGCGGACCGCTTGAGACCGAGGACTTCCGAGAAGTCCTCGAACACCTTGTCGAGCGAAGGCTCGGCATCGATTCGGACGTAGCAGGAGCTGAGCTCCTCCCGCACCATTTCGATGGCCGGGATGGTTTCTTGCCTGTACTCGGCGAAACGTTTTTCAAGCGCTTCGCCACTATCGTCCGGACCGCGGTTGCGACCGCCACAGCGCGCCCTCGCAACATCAACCGAGAGGTCGAGGTGCACGATGATGATCTGGGGCAGCAGCTTGAGCTTCTGCGCCAGGACATCGATCACGTATCGAGCCTGTCCCGAACGACGAATGCCGCCGTCGACCATGAGGTCGACACCGACATCGAGTTCGCGCAGGTTGGGCTTGATCCAGCCATGGGTATGAGCCACCACGATGTCATCGCTGATGAGCTCACCTGCCGCCATCTTCTCCGCGCAGAGATCCTTGAGACCGTTACTGGTCACGAAGATCTTGCCGGTATAGCCCGCCTTGTACGCGAGTCCGATGTTGTCACCTTTGCCGGCACCGGGGGCGCCGACAACGAACACGATTCTTCCCTCTTTCAAGGTATCCTCCTGAACTGGATGGGTTGTTGAACACTATCAAAGAACGCCAGAGCAACAATATAATACAAAAATACCAGCAAGTCAATGACTTGCTGGTATTTTTCATCATCACCTTACTACACCACCAAATTAAGCAGCTTGCCCGGTACGTAAATAACGCGAGACGGTTCTTTGCCCCCAAGTGCTGCGGTAACCGCAGCTTCAGTAAGCGCTTTAGCAAGCACCTCATCTTGTGAAGCACCCGCAGCAATAGATATTTCTCCACGACGCTTTCCACCAACTTGCACCACGATAGTCATGGTGTCAGACACAAGAAGCGCTGGATCATATGCAGGCCATGGCGTTGCATGCACACTCCCCTCGCCTCCCGTGGTGATAAAGAGGTGGTCAGTGAGGTGTGGTGCGAACGGTGCGAGTAGACGGAGGAAATCATGGTACGCCGCACGTGGTACCGACTTCTCTTCCTCAAATGCATTTAGTGCAACCATAAGGCCAGAGAGTGCAGTATTGAGCTTGAAGCGTTCAGTATCAGCAGCAACCTTTGCTTCGGCTGTCGCAAGCACGCGCAACAGATGCTCAGGCGCTGCCTCATCAGAAAGTGATTGGGAAAGCACATACACCCGATCCAAGAATCGGCGCATAGCAGTTACCCCTTCTGGCTTCCATGGATAGTGTCCTGGCTCGTTATACGGACCGATGAAGGCAAGATAGCACCGCACCGCATCGGCACCATATTCCTGTACCACCTCATCAGGATTCACTACATTCCCGCTTCTCTTGCTCATCTTCTGCCCGTCAGTACCGAGTATGAGACCGCGATTAAAGCGCTCTGCAAATGGTTCAGAGGTAGGTACGAGCGCTAGGTCATAGAGCGCCTTGTGGAAGAAGCGTGCAAACAAAAGATGCATCGTAGTGTGCTCACTACCACCAGAATATCTATTCACCGGAAGCCATTTTCGCATCAGTTCAGGACTTGAGAACTGATGCTCATTCTGTGGATCAAGGTAGCGAAGGTAGTACCACGATGAATCTATAAAGGTATCCAGCGTGTCATATTCAGGTGTCCATCCTTCACCAAAGATACGGGTAACACGGTCATGCAATTCTTGAGAAGACGCCAGTGGCGACTTTCCGTTTGGTACAAAATCTACATCGGTAGGAAGCTCCCACGGAAGATGCTCTGCAGGTACTACATGCGGCTTGCCTTCAGGGTCATACACCACCGGAATAGGACAGCCCCAGTACCGCTGACGTGAGACGAGCCAGTCACGGATGCGGTAGTTCGTGGTGCGCTCACCACCCGCTGCCTGTACGATATCCCACATGGCTTCGGTGTTCTGACGACCATCAAAGGTTCCTGAATTACTAAGCACACCGTTGCCGGTGTAGCAGGAAACCTTTTCCTCATTAGAGAGAGACCCTGGAAGAATCACCACCTTCATTGGCAGCGCATTCTTTTGTGCAAAGGCAAAATCACGCTCATCATGTGCAGGCACCGCCATTACCGCACCGGTACCATATGAGCCAAGCACGTAGTCAGCAACAAACACCGGCAGCGCTTCCCCTGTTATCGGATGCAACACGGACACATCCTCAATACGCACACCCGTCTTTTCTTTGTTCTCCATGCGCTCACGCTCACTCTTCTTCTTCGTTGCCTCAAGATATGCCGCAACAGCGCTCTGATTGGCATGCTGCAGTGCAAGCGCATGCTCAGGTGCAACCACCACATAGGTGACGCCAAAGAGTGTGTCAGGACGGGTGGTGAATACCTCTATGAAATCAGTAGTGTCCGCTATCTGGAATCGAAGCTTTGCACCTTCACTCTTTCCTATCCATGCACGCTGCGCATCTTTCATGTCCTCACGCCATGGCAGTGCATCCAAGTCAGCACGCAAACGCTCTGCATACTCAGTGATCTTCAAGAACCACTGCGTCAAACGCTTTTCTTCTACCTCAGTGCCACAGCGCTCACACACCCCATCAATCACCTGCTCGTTGGCAAGCACGGTTTGATCTTTCGGACACCACTTCACTGGTGCTTCTTTGCGATATGCCAGATTGTGCTCAAAGAGCTTCGTGAAAAGCCACTGCGTCCAGCGGTAGTAGGAGGGTTCACAGGTAGCAATTTCTTTTGACCAATCAACGGTCGTACCGATACTGCGTATCTGTGCACGCATACGCTCCATGTTTGCATATGTCCATTCGTGCGGTGTCTTTCCATATTTAATAGCAGCGTTTTCTGCAGGAAGCCCGAATGCATCAAACCCTATCGGAAATAGCACATTCTTCCCGCGCATGCGCAGGTAGCGGGCATACATGTCAGTGAGCGCATAGGCATACCAGTGCCCAACGTGCAGATCACCTGATGGATACGGAAACTCAAAGAGGAGATAGTACGGCTCGCGTGAAGTGTCAGAAAGGTCGGTAGGCGTTGCGGCAGCCGCAAAACGCTCTTGTGCCTCTTTCTCTATGCTCTGATGATCGTACGTAGCCATGGATTAGCGAACAGGTTTTGGAAATGCAGGATACCGTGCAGGATCAATAGTGAGCGCAAAGCATACCCGTCCAGCTGCATGCGCGAATGATTCCCCCTCAAAGAGCGGCTTCGCTGCACTACCTGCACTGTTACTACTAAAGAGTGCGCAGAGAGTAAAGGAGCGTTCACCCGTAGGAATGTACTCATACCCATTCCCTGTCTCTGGATCTACCGGTAGTGAGAATCCAGAAAGTGGGTCTACGAGTTCAACCAGTGTCTTTGGCACCATCTGTTTCTGTTGCCAATAGGTCACTACCTGTGACTGTATGTTCCATAGATCGTTTACGCGCGTATCATCAAGACGCACACGACGCGCCTCTGCTGGTGTACCGATAACAAAGAAACCGGCGACCACCGTGACAAGCGCAACGACGGCAAAGGCAATGCCAATGAGACGGGCCCGCTTTGGGTGCAGCAACCAATATCCCTTCACGTCTGCAAGAAAGTGCATGAAGATAACGGCAGCAACCAAGAGTACCGTGAGTACCTTCAGTCCAA
>JAHFMT010000023.1 GCA_023267735.1 Candidatus Kaiserbacteria bacterium | reverse complement strand
ACCGTCTCCCCAGGCGTTTCGCTTAGGCCTGGAGGGTTGTGGGTAGGATGAGATGCTAAAACACCCCGAGCAATCGGGGTGTTTTGTACAAAAGTATCAAAGCTTGACTTATGCTTTTTGATAGGCACAATGACACAACACCCCAAACAAAGGAGGTCGTATGACCCAGTCAGGTACCAATAAGGCTGGCGTCATCATCTTCATTGTATGGCGGCACCAGTTTCACATGATTCTTCGGGACAACAAGCCCGAGATCATGTCTCCCAATCTTTGGAGCCCAGTAACGGGCGGGCGGGACGAAAATGAGAATCTTCAAGAAGCCGCAGAGCGCGAGCTGACAGAAGAGATCGGAATTGTCCCAAAAGCGTTCGCGATGCTTGGTATCTCAATGAAAGGAAACGGATTCTTTTTTTGTCGTCTCACAGACGAAGAAAGAAAAGCCGTTGTCCTTGGGGAGGGACAGCGCTACAAGTTCTTTTCCTTTGAGAAACTTCCTCGGAGAAAAATGGCAGGAGCTATGAAAATCTACCTGGAGAAGTATCCCGAGGTGTTCAAAAGGATGGCAGAGACCGAGCTTCCTCCGTACGGAAGTGAACTTGGCCTCGCTGTCTGGAATGGACGGCATTAGCCAAAAGGCGCTCGCAAGGGCGCCTTTTTTCTTGTGAGGATGTGTATGTTAGCCTTACGCCTATGCAGGCTGTCTTACTGTGTGCAGGAAGAGGTACGCGTATGGGTGCGGCCGCAACAGATGTGCCAAAGCCGCTTCTTTGTGTTTCTGGGAAAGAACTCATTACACATAAGCTAGACGCCCTCCCTGAAGCTATAAAGGAAATAGTATTGGTTATTGGGCATAATGGAGACAAGATACGCGAGCGGTATGGAGACTGGTACGGTGCGCGTCCCATTACATACGTAGAAGACAAAACCATCTCAGGCACCGCACATGCGTTGTGGCACGCAAAAGACGTATTGGGCCCCTCTTTTTTGGTTCTCATGGGCGATGATATTTATTCTGCAGAATCTCTTCGTGCGGCAACAAAAATCACACCCACTATTGTGTGTAAAAAGGCGTTTCCTGGTGAAGTGGGGAGCAGGGTGCTTACTGACAAAGAAGGATGCCTTACAGATTTTGTTACGGACGTGACCTATCAAAAAGAGCATACCGACGGTGGTGTCATCTTTACCGGCCTATATGCGCTTACGTCAGATATTTTTCAGTACGAGCCGGTAAAAATGAAAACAAAAGATGAGTGGGGGCTCCCGCAAACACTAGCAGTGTATGCAAAAGATCATCCAGTATCAATAACCCTCACGGAGAGATGGCTTTCAGTTGGTACGCCAGAAGAAATTGTTGCTGCAGAAACAATACTCGCTAATTTGAACGGTGAAATGTATTAGTCGCGTGGCACATCCACCATGCGCAGCACCTCTTCAAGGGTGGTCTCACCACGCAGTGCTTTCCATGCACCGTCCTGTGCCATGGTGAGATATCCTTGGCGGCGAGTATGCTTCTCTATCTCTTGTGCGGTAGGGTTGTCGCGTAGGAAGGTGGCGAGCTCAGCATCCATGAATATTGCTTCACGCACACCCGTGCGACCTTTGTATCCCGTGTCATTTTCTCCCTGAGGAACTGCCTCTCCTACCTCTTCAAAAGAAGTGGGGCGGAGTTCTGGGTCGGTGAGCTCAGCAAAAATACGTTCCAGCAGCTTCTTTTCCTCATCGGTGGTTTTGCGCATGCGGCGCGTTGTTTGATTCAGGGTGCGCACCAACCGCTGACCCATAACCACGGTTACTGCCGAGCCAAACTCTTTTGGATCAACGCCCAAGTCCACCATACGAGGGAAGGTGCCTGCTGCGCTATTGGTGTGCAGGGTAGAAATAACAAAGTGTCCGGTAAGCGCAGCCTGTATAGCGATAGCTGCCGTTTCTCCGTCACGGATTTCTCCCACCATAATCACGTCTGGGTCTTGGCGCACAATGGCGCGCAGACCAGTGGCGAAGGTGTAATCTTTTCCGTTTGCCTGCGTCTGCACAATGCCATCGAGATGATATTCCACCGGATCCTCAATGGTGATGATCTTAATATCAGGTGTGTGAATCTTTTTCAAAAACGCATAGAGCGTTGTTGTTTTACCAGAACCCGTTGGACCAGTGGTAAGGAGCATACCGTTAGGACGGGCAATCTCGGTTTCAAGACGCTTGGCAAGCTTTGGATAGAGACCAAGGTTATCAAATGACACATTCACCGCAGCTGCGTCCAGAAGACGGAGCACAAATGACTCGCCATAATTATCAGGAATAGAAGATACGCGTAATTCAATATCGCGCGTACCGAAGGAGAAACTGAATCGTCCATCTTGTGCACGGTTGTGTACGTTCAACTTAAGCCCCGCAAGTATTTTTATACGTGAAGAAATAAAACGATATGGCGCAGGGCCAAAGGTGCATATATCAGTGAGCATGCCATCAAGACGGAGACGAAGACGCGCGCCCATTTCAGAGGGCTCAAGGTGTATGTCCGATGCTTTAAGCGCAACGGCGCCGGCAAGGACCTCTTCAAGAAGCCGTGAGATACGAGCGGTACTTTCACCACTCGTTGTTTCGGTTAAAAGAGCGCGGAATGCAGCAATAGTAGTGAGTGATGATTCAAGACGAACAAGCTCATCTTGGGTAATGGCAAATTCCCCACGGGTTACGGGAGCTGATGATCCTAGCTCTGCATACCGTGCAAGCGTTTGCGCAAGGCTTTTTCCAGATATGAGATACCGTTCAAGTACGTGCCCAGCTCCTTCAAGACGGGCAAGGAGAGTGGGGAGGGCGTCGTTGTTGGGGTTCTTGCTACCGACAAATAAATGCTTACCCTCTTTCTTAAATGCCACCGTTTCAGCCTCACGGGCTTCTTTTTCAGGGATAAGACCAAGTGCTTCCGTATTTATTGGTAGACCCGAAAGGTCGACATACGAAAGACCATACTTGCTAGAAAGCATTGAGACAACGTCCTCCTCCTCGTGTTCGCGTGCAAGACGGAGTCGGTCATTTTCTGCACCACTATCAAAATCTGTTGGCATTGCTTCATGATACCAGAGCGTTACGTGGTGAAATCAAAAACTTGACAATATAGTGTTTTTGTATATAATATATTTGTATTGTCCACAGGGAGGTTTGTATGTTTCGTGAAGTTCTTTTACTGCTCGCGCTTCCGTTTGTTAGCTATGGAGGGGTTTCATTTGGCTTCAGAACCTCATGGACCCATACCCGTGCTGACGAGCGGCAAGTGGCCATTCGTAACGAGGTGCAGTACGGTGCGCGTACTGAGTTGCCGGAGGTTATCACCGTGCTCGGAATGCCGTTTGCGCGGTGTTCTCCAGGGACGTGTCCTACGAAGCGGTACATATCGTGTGTGGCTGAGGGGGTGACATCGACGCGTGCATATATCGGTTCCGATTCTCGGTATAACCGCAAGGTTAGCCATACTGACACGTACCGTGTGTACTGGGCTGTCCCGGACGGGCTCGGGGATACGCGAGGGTTTCCGCACCCGCGTCGTACTTGGGCAGACTATTCAAGCAGACGCGTTACGCCCCGTTCGGTGCATCCTGACATGGTGTGCCAGTCAGACGGCACACTCACGACAGGTGCCAGGTTTTAAGGCAACCAAGGGCGACCCTTCTCGGAGGGTCGCTTTTTTCTATACTTGGTACAATGGTGGTATGCAGGTACTCCAGACACGGACAGATCTACAGGTTGCCGCGCGGGCGTTTGTTGCGGGTCTTTCGGCAAAGAAAGATCACGCAACACTCGTGACCCTCTCAGGAGAGCTAGGGGCGGGGAAGACGGCTTTTGTGCAGGAGTGTGCGGCTGCCCTTGGCGTGTCTGAAGAAGTCACTAGTCCAACGTTTGTTATAGAAAACCGATATCCACTTACGGGTGCGCACGGGTTCACAGAACTTATTCACATAGACGCATACCGTCTTGAGTCTGGAGATTCACTAGGGTCGCTTCGCTTTGCTGAAGACATCCAAAACCCGCACTTGTTGATTATGCTTGAGTGGCCAGAACGTGTTGCCGGTGCTCTGCCACTGGCAGACGTGAGCATAGTGCTTGTGCTTTTAGAGGATGGAACGCGTACACTAAGCAGTACTGCGGTATGACGTTACGCTCACTACAAAAACGGTTGGTACTCCTTGATGCACACGCGATTATTCATCGTGCATACCATGCGCTCCCTGACTTTACCGGTCCTGATGGTGCGCCTACTGGCGCCTTGTACGGTCTTTCATCAATGTTGCTTCGTATTATTGATGACCTTGAACCAGATTATATTGCGGCATGTTATGACCTTCCTAAACCAACCGTGCGGCATGAGGCATATGCGGCGTATAAGGGAACACGTAACAAGACAGATGATGCGCTTGTGACGCAGCTCAAGGGTTCGCGTGCAGTGTTCGAAGCATTTTCCATACCGTGCTATGACCGCGAAGGATTTGAGGCAGATGACCTGCTTGGCACCATCGCCGCTGCGTTTAAAGACGAACCGCATTTGCAAGTGGTTATTGCCTCAGGAGATCTAGATACCCTGCAGCTTGTTGATGGAGAACGGGTGGTGGTCTATACACTTGGACGGGGCATCAATGAAACCATTACCTACAATGAAAAAAAGGTGGTGGAGCGATTTGGGTTTACGCCCGCCCTGGTACCTGACTGGAAGGGACTTCGGGGTGATCCGTCAGACAACATTAAGGGCGTGCCAGGTATTGGTGAAAAGACAGCAACTGATTTGATTTGTAATTTTGGTTCGGTGGAGGAGCTGTATACAACACTGCACGGAAAAGATGGTGAAGAGCGTCTTGCGAAGAAGGGTATTAAACCGAGAATCATTAATCTCTTGAAAGAGCACGAAGAAGAAGCTCGTTTTTCTCGCGCACTGGCAACCATTCGTACTGATGCGCCGATAGCATTTTCACTCCCGGTCACCTCATGGCGTGATGGAGTGCGGTTACCAAAAATACTGACCCTATTTGATGCACTTGGGTTCCGGTCTCTTCGTCCGCGTGCGCACGCTGTTCTTACCGCAAACGGCACTGACCCTGAGGCATCGGAGCTCGATGATTTTGTTGCCGAAGAGACGGTAGATGAAACACGTCTCCAAGAAGCAGCGGTCATGTTGTGGCTCCTGGCGTCTGACTTCACGAATCCAAGCAAGGATGACATTCTCGCGTATGCAAAAGAGCGTAGATTTGATGCCGCATATGCCGTGCTTGAAAAAAAGATTGCGGAGACAGGAAGACTCAAGGAAGTGTATGACACTATAGAGCGTCCACTCATACCAGTACTCAAGACGATGAAAGAATACGGTGTGCTCATTGATACCAAGGCGCTTGAGAAGTTGCGTGTGGTGTATCAAAAGGAGCTGGATGCGCTTGAGGAAAAGATTATTGCCGCTGCGGGGGTGTCCTTTAACATCAACTCCCCAAAACAATTGGGTGAAGTTCTCTTTGATACGCTCGCACTTATTCCGAAAGGGCAGAAGCGCACCAAAACAGGGGAGCGCTCCACAAAAGAATCTGAGCTTGAGAAGATACGTGATCTGCATCCAATTGTGGAAGATGTGTTGTCGTATAGAGAGATAAAGAAGCTACTGGGCACCTATATTGAAAGCATTCCGCCACTGCTTGATGCGCAGGGTCGTCTGCATGCTGATTTCATTCAGACAGGCACCACCACAGGTCGGTTTGCAAGCCAGAACCCAAACCTGCAAAACATTCCGATACGCACCGAGCGTGGTCGTGCTATACGGCATGCATTCATCGCCGCACCAGGGTTTGTCATTGCTGCCTTTGACTACTCACAGATAGAGCTCCGCATTGCGGCAATACTCTCGGGAGACGAAAAGCTCATTGCTATTTTCAAAAGCGGCCGTGACGTGCATCGAGAAGTTGCTGCGCTTGTGTTTAACGTATCCCATGACGCCGTGGATTATGAAATGCGTCGTCGTGCCAAGATTATTAACTTCGGCATTCTCTACGGTATGGGGGTGAATGCGCTTAAGGCGCAGCTTGGTTCTTCAACGCCAGAGGCACATCAGTTTCTTGAGGACTATTTCCACACCTTCAAAACACTTGCGGAGTATCTTGAGCGTACGAAGGGGAGTGCACGCAAGCACGGGTATACCGAGACGCTCTTTGGTCGCCGCCGCGAGTTCCCAGGACTTACCTCCTCATTGCCGTACGTACGCGCACAATCAGAACGTATGGCGATAAACGCACCAATACAGGGAACCCAGGCAGACATTATTAAGCTCGCTATGGTGCAGATAGATCAAGCACTCGGTGCTACCGAAGACGCGCATCTTCTTTTCCAGGTACATGATGAATTGGTGTACGAACTTCGTGAAGAAAAACTTCCTGAGCTTGCGGCAACCATACGTCACATTATGGAAACAGCGCTTCCTGAAAAAGATGCTGCCGGCGTGCCAGTTATTGCTGAAGGGAAGGTGGGAAAGAATTGGGGTGATCTTGCACCGATATGATCTATTTCTTTTCCGGCTCTGATACTGCCAAGGTGCGTGCGAAAGCGTTTGCGTGGGTAGCGGCAGCGCGCGCAAAAGCACCTGAGGCAGCGTATCTGCGCATTGGTGCAGAAGATATCTCACCTGAGCGTTTGTCTGAGGCGGTTGGTGCCTCTGGTCTCTTTTTTGCAAAAACACTGGTGTTGCTTGACGACCCTTTTTCTCGTAAAGAGGCAGGTGAACTGGTGCTTGAGCATCTTGCCCGTATTTCTGATTCGCAAAACCCCATTGCCATACTTGCACCGGGTATTCATCCCGCACACGCGAAAAAGATAGCAGCAAAGGCTGAGAAAACATTTATTGCAGAAGCAACTGCCCGTCCGGTGCGTGGATTTAATACTGCACTCGTGAATGCACTTGCGGCGCGTAACGGACCGCAGCTTTGGCAGGAGATAGTAAAAGCGCTTCGCCAAGGAGATGCGCCCGAGGCAGTGCACGGACTCTTGCATTGGAAGGCACGTGACTTGATGCAAAAGAAACACCCCGCAGCAACATCTCTTTCGCTTGCACTCATTGAGCTTCTTGCACGTTCTCGCGAAGAGGCACGTGATTTGGGAAGTGAGCTTGAACGCTTTGCGCTCTCGGTTAAGTAACGGCTAGGCTGTTTTCTTTGGGAAAATAGCCATGCCTCGCCAGTCGGTGAGGAAGTCGGGAAGGGGAACGTACATACCCTCACCACGAAGACTCATAGGGTCGTTATAGAAAAGGCCCGCAATACTACCATCGGGATTTTCTCGTACGCCAGTGATAAGCACCATGTGGAAATGTCGTCTATCAAACAAACGATACACACAAGAGGCAATTACGGGATTCTTTGCATGTATAGCTGCTTGTATGAGTGATACATCCGCCGCCGTCATATGTTCTTTGCGTGCACACTCATACCCAAAAGACTGAAAGAGCGATACGAAGTAGTCATGTTTCCACCCAGAAGGACCATATCCGTCTGGTGAGTGCATGCCCGTCTCAACTAAGGTGTCGATAGAAGGGAGGTTGGGAGTGTCAAAATACTGGAGCGCCATAGCAACACAGCACATGCCACACGCGCGTTGGCGATGTTCTTTGGTGAGTACATCTTGATACTGCGATATAAACGGTACCGGCAGAAGAGTGTCACGCATGGCTATGACTCCAGGAATGGGTGGGTGTAGATCTTCTCTATCGCACGCCACTCTTTGCCATGGGGATCATTTGCGAAGTTAATGTCGTGGGGAAGGGGTGCACCAATATCAAGATCGTACGTACTGATGGCGGTCTGCTCATCAAGAATAAATCCAAGATGGTCGTGAGGTGTGTTGCTTGGCTTGGTGAGTATTTGTTCCCACACAACCACCGCACCAGGAGTGCGTTTGTCAGTTACGGTCCACCCAGAATTCTCAAGGTCCCTAATGAGACCGTGTATGCCGGTATGCGGTTCTTTGATAAGTTTAAAATTGCCATGCGTTAAGATGCTCGATACAAAGAACGCACAAGAGAGCTGACCGTTTTGAGTAATGTCCTTTTTCTCTCCATCTACCTCCGCATACACGCTCCTAAACAGGTGAGCACCTGCACTGTTGGCAATCATTGCCAGGTATGTTTCTTTGGGAAGGATGTGTATAGCCATAGGATAAGTATAGTGCTTATACAAAAAATATCATGTCCGCCCGGGAGGGATCGAACCTCCGGCCAAGTGCTTAAAAGGCACCTGCTCTACCGCTGAGCTACGGGCGGAATACCGCTTAGTTGTAGCACTTGCAACGGGTGTTTGCTAGTAGGCGTACACGTCTACGATACGACCATCAGCATCAAGAAGGCGAACCGTTTCGTACGTGTCTGCGTAGAGGGTGCGTGACTTGCCCAGGTATATGCGCCAGGTGTCTTTCAGGAACTCTGCTTCAGTACGATGTGTCGCAACACATCCGTTGTGGTGGAGGTACTGATCAACAAACGGTTTGCATGCACTCGGGAGTTCTTTGGGAACAAAGGGATCATACTCACAGGAGCCTATAGATGCTACGTGATCTCGACAGAACTTTGCATCAAACGATGGTCCGGTGTAATAGGTATCAAACTCTTTTGTAGGACTTGGGCATCTGCTTGAGAGGTAGGGAGTAAAGTCTTGATACTGCGCAAGATACCCGGTGCACATATTTTCTCGGAACGAAGACCCGACAGGGGATTTGCCACTCGTGACGATAAGTTGATTGCCTGAAGAAACAACAATACGTTCGGCCGGCTGTGTCTGTCCAAGGATGAGCGTCTGTACTCCGTACGGAATCAGCGTGCGCTCTTTATACTTTCCTGACGCAAGTGCCCATCCACTTACATCTATTGGTTCAGCTGCCTGTTTGGTGACCTCAAGCACGACATACTCACCATCAACACTACGCTCCTTCCTCTCATCTCGTGTCTTGTCATCAACCACACGTCCCAGATGCACCTCACCAATTTCTACCTTTCCCCGATACGGAGAAAGTGTGCCGTATGTTGCCAAGTCGGCTTCAGCCTGACGTTCTTGGGTCACTGCTTTCGTAGCGCCAGTGTCATCGCCAATTGAGAACGGTGCGCGCGGGAAGCTGTACAGCTCACCAGCGTTTGGAGAAGTAGGGGACTTAAGAAACGGGCCAGTCCATGATCCTGGGCGGGTTGGGCCACCGGTTG
>JAHFMT010000022.1 GCA_023267735.1 Candidatus Kaiserbacteria bacterium | reverse complement strand
AAATCTTTAGAGAAGGTTTTGTACGACATTGGTATTACTACTGCCATGAACGTACCCATCTTCCGAGAATATCGCTGTACCTGCGGCAAGCTCCTCCTCAAGGGGTGTCTGTTTAGTGGCCTGGTTGAGGTGAAGTGCAAACGGTGTGGCAAGATTATGGCGTGGGGACAGGCAGAGCCGCTTCCGTGCGCAGTGATTGATAGCGATACAGATGAACGCGTTGCACGCATATCAGGGGACGTGACTGCAGTGTTCGGTGAACAGCCTGAGTATGTGTTGGGGAAGCGGGTACCCGACATACTTACGCGGCTTGCAAGAAGCGTCCCGGTACACGCTACGGATGGGGTAACGCGCCCGTATGAAATACCTGATAACCATCTGGTGCTCAATGATGGTGCGCAGCTTCCGGTACGTACCTGTACTATTCCACGCAGAGAGCGTGGTGTGTTTGCGGGATACCGGACGTTTCTGGTGCCGCGTACTGAAGACTAGCAACACCTCGCTTCTATCTCACGGATAGAGCGGTTGCGATGAATGAGTTCGTCGTTGCGTAGGCTTTCAAACAGCTCATACTCGTTCTTCACCTCACGGCCATACCAGGAAAGAAATTCTGAGACGACGGGACGTCCTTTGAGTACCATGCCATAGCGATCAAGGAATTCCTGATACTGTGCGTATGCGTGGTTTTCAAAGAGATAGTTAAGCTCAAGTGCTGAGCGGCGGTGTATAAGGTAGAGCACATACACGGCAGCAAAATATGCAAGGGAGAAGAGGACTGGAATGACAATGCCGCGCACGAAGCTCTCACGTCCGAGCTTGTGTACCAAGTGCGATACAACCACGACATGCATTGTTTCATTGTCCTGTGCCATACGGCTCCAGCGGGTGGTCTTTGCAAGAGCGAGTGCGCGCTGCTCGTCTCCATGGAAGAGGGTGAGGAGGGTGTAGGAGGCGGCCTCCCATGATTGGTAGGGGATACGGGCGATGATCTCTATCGCCTTGAACTTACGATACGAAGGTTTCTTTCCGTATATCAGACTTCCCGGTACAACCAGAAGCCATGCCGCAATGCGTGCGATGATTCCAGGGTGATAGTGGTCATACGGAGTAGCGTATTCGGTACGACGTTCGTCGCTCATCAGCTCGCGCATCAGTGTTTCGTGTGTGTGCAGGTCATCAGTCATGTATGCCTCATACTGTACCAGACCCACTGGTGGGGCATTGAAGGAATGGGGTAAAAATAGTAAGGTGCACATATTGCTGGCGTAGCTCAGGTAGTTAGAGCATAGGACTCATAAACCTAAGGTCGGAGGTGCAAGTCCTCCCGCCAGCACCACATTTGAAATACTGCTTTTAATAGGGTATTCTTCTTCCGTTGCGGGAGTAGCTCAATTTGGTTAGAGCGCTTCCCTGTCACGGAAGAGGTTGCGGGTTCAAGTCCCGTCTCTCGCGCAAATATAGATAAGCCCTTCGGGGCTTTTCTATTTACACGATCACCATATCCCGTCTCTTTCGTTACACAGACCACCTCTAGAGGTATAATGAGCCTTCATGAAAAATGCATCACGCCGCGCTCTTTCACTTGAAGGTCCTATCTTAAAATCACTTCTCGTACTCTCTTTCCCCATTGTGCTTGCAAACATATTGCAGGCTGGATATCAGCTTACCGATGCATTTTGGGTAGGGCGTCTCGGTGCGTCTGCGGTTGCGGCAGTGTCGGTTTCATTTCCTGTCGCGTTTCTTTCTATAGCGCTTGGTGCAGGTCTTGCGATTGCTGGCTCAACACTTATTGCCCAGTACGTGGGGGCAAAAAATGAACGTATGGTAAATCACGTAGCGTCACAGACGTTACTTATGGTGGTCATTGTGTCCATCGTGCTCAGTGTCATTGGATACGCACTTACGCCCTTCATACTAAAACTCATGGGCGTGGATCATGAGGTGTATGTGCTTGCGGTTAGGTACATGCGTGTGTCATTCATTGGATTAGTGTTCAACTTTGCATTCTTTATGTTTCAGTCAATCATGCGCGGGATTGGTGAGAACAAGCTGTCGCTCTATATCGTCGGGGGGACTGTGTTGCTGAACTTTATTCTCGACCCGTTGTTTATTTTCGGGTGGGGCTCAATACCGGCTCTGGGAGTTATGGGCGCTGCTATCGCAACACTGACTACACAGATGATTGCTGCGGGTATTGGGCTCTCAATGCTGTTCGGAGGGAGGTACGGGATCCATCTTTCATTGAGAGATTTTTTGCCAGACCTAAGTTTTATTAAGCGGGCGTTTTTTCTTGGACTTCCTGCATCCATAGAGATGTCCGCACGGGCACTGAGTCTTACGGTCATGACGTTTCTTGTTGCAAGTTTTGGTACGCTTGCGGTTGCGTCATATGGTGCAGGCTCAAATATTATCCAGATGATCATCATTCCTGCTGTGGGGCTCTCAATGGCAATCTCTGTTCTTGCGGGACAGAACATTGGAGCGGGAAATATTGAGCGTGCGTCCCATATTGGGAAAGTGGGTGCATGGTTAGGGTTCTGGGTGCTTACGAGTACTGGTCTTATTGTGTTTATGGCCGCTCCTCATATCATTGCGTTTTTCGTGCCTGGAGATGGTGCGGTTATTGCAGGTGCGACCGTATTCCTCCGTACCGTTTCCTTGTTCTGGGGTCTGTTTGGTGTTGAGTTTGCCCTGAACGGGGTACTGCGTGCTTCAGGAAGTATGGTCATTGCGATGTGTATCACGATTGTGTCGCAGTGGGTCATACAGTTTCCTGCCGCATACTTGCTCTCAAAACATACGCACATGGGTATCAACGGAGTATGGTGGGCGTTTCCTATTTCCAGCAGCGTCATTACGATTGTGGTGATTGCCATCTATACAAAAGGGAACTGGAAAAAGAAGCGCCTCATAAAGCCAGAAGAAAGGCTCGCTGAACAGGTTTCGGAAGAGATTCTTATCGAAGAATCGTATGCCAATAGGCAGGGTGCCTAAAAATTGAAAAACTTTAGCAAATAAAGTACCCTGAAGTGGTTCGCCGCTGTAGCTCAGATGGTAGAGCACCACCATGGTAAGGTGGGGGTCATCGGTTCAATCCCGATCAGCGGCTCTCGTATGACTATCTTCCCGAAAGGGTCTAAAGATCTGGTTGAGAATATTGTTGGTCTCGTACTCGTCTTTGCGGTTATTGGCGTTACCTTTCACTTCTTTGATTTTGCTGCGGTACTTGCGGGCGTAGAACGGGCAGGTATCTGGGCGCCACTCCTTCTTATATTGGCAAAGGTATCCACGCTCGTATTTGCACCACTCTCCGGTGCG
The DNA here is from genome assembly GCA_023267735.1 of Candidatus Kaiserbacteria bacterium. GTDB lineage: Bacteria > Patescibacteriota > Minisyncoccia > Phycocordibacterales > Phycocordibacteraceae > C7867-001. The sequence continues at coordinate 6,214 of JAHFMT010000022.1, read as the reverse complement.
CCGCTCTATCCGCTTGCGGGTGCAGTGTTTGGAGTATGGTGGGGTACGCTCTATATCATCATTGGTGATCTTATTGGTTCCATCATCTCTTTCTATATCTCACGTTTGTTTGGTAGACGTGTCGTGGAGCGCTTTGCGCGTGGCAATGTGCCACTTATTGATAAGGTGCTGCGTGTTATGGAAACAACGAAAGGGTTTCTCGTAGCGCGTATCTGTTTCATTGCACTGCCTGAGGCAGTCACGTATGCAGCAGGGCTGACCCGTATACCGTTTTTGAAATTCATCATCATTTCTACCGCGATAGGTGCCGTGCCGACACTCATTCTCTCGGGTGCAGGTGCCTGGCTCTCGTTGGGACAGAACACTCCCATGGCACTACTCCTTACCGCGATAGGGCTGCTTGCGGCAGCGGGTGGTGCGATATTCTTTTTCCGTATGACAAAGCGTGTGACGGAGAGCGTCCCTTCGGTAGAAAAGGAATTATCTGAGTGATATAGTCTCCACACGCCGCCCTAGCTCAGTTGGTAGAGCACGTCATTCGTAATGACGGGGTCCCGAGTTCGATCCTCGGGGGCGGCTCCAAGAGAATCACATATTGGGTACCCAATATGTGATTTTTCGTTTACACTCCCCATATGAGTGAACAACGGCTCCAAGAAATAGAAGCATTGATGGCGTCGCCAGATTTCTGGCAGGACAAAGACACTGCCCAGGCGGTTATTGCTGAGTACCAATCTCTCAAGGAAGGGGGCAGTGGTGATCCGCATGATAGGGGTAACGCGTCACTGGCAATTCTTGCGGGGGCTGGTGGTACAGATGCTGAAGACTTTGCTGCCATGCTGCGTCGTATGTATGAGGGGTATGCAGATGCTAAGGGGTGGCGCGTGCGTGAACTCTATGCCAATGAGAATGACCACGGCGGGTACCGAAACGTCGTGCTTGAAATTATCGGCACCAGTGTATATGGTCGTCTCAAACACGAATCAGGGGTGCATCGGCTGGTGCGTATCTCTCCCTTTAACGCCAACGACAAGCGCCAGACCAGTTTTGCACTTGTGGAGGTACTGCCAACCCTTGCGCCAACCGACAAGGTGACGCTGGTTCCTGATGATATTGAAGTGCAGTTTGCCCGCAGTGGAGGTGCCGGCGGGCAGAATGTGAATAAGCGGGAGACGGCGGTGCGCATACTCCACAAACCAACAAACCTTTCAGTACATGTATCAAGTGAGCGTAGTCAGCAGGCAAACCGAGAGAAGGCAGAAGAACTGTTGAAGGCAAAGATATTTGCCCGTCAGGAAGAGGAACGCCTCGCGCAAGCGAAAGGCCGCTCTATTGCTGCCACTACCGCCAATGAGTGGGGAAGCCAGATGCGCTCGTATGTGCTGCATCCATACAAAATGGTGAAAGATCATCGTACCGAGCACGAGTCAGCAGATACCGAGGGTGTGCTTGAGGGTGATATTGATGCGTTTATTGACGCTGCAGCAGCTCTAGACGCGTAGCGTTATCCACACGCTTCAGGGGCCTTTTGGTACGTTTATTAGGCGGGCACTTTTGATATGAGGTAGAATGACAGAGACATGATTTATTTCGACAAGGTTTCAAAGCGCTACACCGATGGCCGTCCTGCCGTTGAGGACGTAACCCTCTCCATCTCACCAAAAGAGTTTGTCTCTATTGTTGGTCACTCAGGTGCAGGAAAGACGACACTGCTCAAGCTCTTGCTTGCGGAAGAGCGTCCAACAGAGGGCTCAGTGTTTTATGAATCTATCCCGGTGCACGATATTCCTTTGAACGCACTCCATCACTTCCGTAGAAAGATAGGTACAGTATTTCAGGACTTCCGTCTCATTCCAAACAAGACCGCGTATGAGAACATTGCCTTCGCCATGGAGGCAGCAGGGAGAAGCGATGCGGAGATTGCCTCAGACGTGCCACACATTCTTGAGTTGGTTGATCTTGGTGACAAGGCGCATCACTTCCCACGCCAGCTCTCGGGTGGAGAGCAGCAGCGTGTGGCTATTGGGCGTGCCATCATCAATCAGCCAGACATTATTGTGGCTGATGAACCAACCGGAAATCTTGATCCGGTGAACACGTATGAGGTGGTGGAGATTCTGAAAAAGATTAACGAGCTTGGCACTACCGTCATCATCACTACCCACAACAAGGGGGTGGTAGATGCTATCGGCAAGCGTGTGATTACTATGGATCGTGGTCGTCTCGTACGTGACGACGCCCAGGGTCATTATGTCCTTTAATATGCCTACCTGGATGTCCATTCGTCGTGTGCTCGCCGCTGGTGCAAAGAACTTTGCCCGTGGTGGTGTTGTCTCCTTCGCGACCGTACTCATCATGACCGTTACCTTGGGTATCATCGGTCTGCTGTTGTTCCTCTCTGCCATTCTTGATCACACCCTTGGTGTTATTCGTGACAAGGTAGATGTGAATGTATATTTCGTTACCTCCGCACAAGAACCAGCTATCAATGAACTGGCTGATCGTATTCGTACTCTTCCTGAAGTGGCAGAAGTGACCTACACCTCACGCGATGAGGCACTTGCCGAGTTCCGTCTCCGTCACGCGGGTGATCAGCTCACACTCCAGGCGCTTGAAGAGCTTGGTGGGAATCCGCTCGGTGCCTCCTTGGCAATTAAGGCAAAGGATCCTTCACAGTATGAGACGGTAGCAAAGTTCTTGGATAGCGGATCAGCACTTTCCTCAGGCACCGCCTCCATCATTGATCGGGTGAACTACTACCAGAACAAGACGGTGATTGATCGCCTTACCGGCGTCATTCGCATCTCTGAGCGTGCAGGTACTGCGTTTGTACTGCTGTTCTCGCTGGCGTCCATTATCATTGCGCTTGCCACCATTCGTCTTGCTATCTACAGCGCACGTGACGAGATCGGGGTCATGCGCTTGGTGGGTGCAACCAACTCCTATATCCGTGCACCGTTTATCGTAGCGGGCATGATTGCGGGCGGTATTGCGGCAATCATTGTGCTCTTCGTGCTGTATCCCACGAGCTGGTACGTGAGTGCCAAGTTCTCCAGTTGGCTCGGTGGCTTCAATGTCTTCACCTACTACCTCGCACACTTCCCAAGTATCTTCTTCACCCTCTTTGGGGCAGGAGTACTGCTTGGCGGGGTTGCCAGCTATGTAGCAGTGCGGCGCTATCTGCGCGTGTAAGGGTATGGCGAAGGACGGCCGCAAATACATTTTCGTCCTCGGGGGTGTGATGTCTGGCGTTGGCAAAGGTATTGCCGCATCGTCCATTGCACTCATTTTGAAACAGCGTGGATACAAGGTGAATCTGGTAAAGATTGATCCGTATCTCAATGTGGACGCGGGTACCATGAACCCAACTGAGCACGGAGAAGTCTTCGTGCTTTCTTCTGGTCTTGAAACTGATCAAGACATGGGCAACTACGAACGCTTCCTTGGCATTGACCTTGGTCCTGCAGACTATATGACCAGCGGTATGGTGTATCAGTCAGTGATTGGTCGCGAGCGGGCACTGGGGTATGGCGGGAAGTGTGTTGAGGCTATTCCACACGTACGTGATGAGATTATGGATCGCATTCAGGCAGCTGGCCAAAAGCACGACAGTCAGATTTCGGTGATTGAAATAGGGGGCACGGTGGGGGACTTCCAGAACGCACTCTTCATTGAGGCAGCGCGGGTACTTAACATGCAACATCCAGGCAATGTGTCATTCATGATGGTGTCATATCTGCCAGTACCAGGCACCCTTGGTGAAATGAAAACCAAGCCAACACAAAACGCGGTACGTCAGTTGAACAGCTACGGTGTCCAGCCTGACTTCCTCATTGCACGTTCCAAGCGCCCTATGGACGAGAAGCGCAAAGAGAAGCTTGCCATTGCCGTTTCGGTGCGTCCTGACCACATTATCTCTGCACCCGACGTGGATAGTATCTATGACGTGCCCCTTAACTTTGAGAAAGACAAACTCGGGGATGTATTGCTCACCTCGCTTGGTCTTCCGGTAGGGGATGCGGCTGATATGCAGGAGTGGGAAGTGTTTGTGAAGAACACAAAGGTAACGACACCAGAAGTACGCATTGGTATTGTGGGCAAGTATTTTGATACGGGTGACTTCGTTCTTTCAGATGCCTATCTCTCTGTTATTGAAGCGCTGAAGTTTTCAGCTGCAGCGGTGGGTGTGAAAGTGTTGCTTGAGTGGGTGAATGCCAAAGAGTTTGAGAAAGGTGGTGACATTGAAACGCTCCGTGCATATGATGGCATCTTGGTACCAGGTGGTTTTGGGGAGAGTGGTATTGAGGGAAAGATACAGGCCATACGCTTTGCACGTGAAAACAAGATTCCATACTTTGGTCTCTGCTATGGTATGCAGCTGCTCACGGTTGAATACGCACGCCATGTAGCGGGTATTGCTGAGGCACATACGGTTGAGATAAACCCAGATACGAAAGACCCAGTTATTGATGTGATGCCAGAACAAAAGGAACTCATCAAAGAAGGAAAGTATGGCGGCACGATGCGTCTTGGTACCTATACTGCTGTTCTTAAAGATGGAAGTATCGCACGTGAGGCATACCGTACGGCAGAAGTGCTAGAGCGTCACCGTCACCGCTATGAAGTGAATCCTGAGTACGTAGAGCGCCTCAGCAAGGCTGGTCTGGTATTCTCCGGTACCTCTCCTGACGGTGTGCTTATGGAAATCGCTGAGCTCCCAAAGAGTGAGCACCCATTCTTCCTTGGTACCCAGTTCCATCCAGAACTCATTGCCCGTCCACTCTCCCCGCATCCGCTCTTCACTGCCTTTATCAAGGCTGCACGGGACACGAAGAAGTAGCACATATGACAGAACATGGACGCACACCATGGCTTCCTATTCTGGTACTCGCGCTCCTTCTGGTGCTTGTGGTGGTGCTGGTGCCTAAACAGCTCAGCGTACCAGTCACCGCAGTCATTGCTGAGACGTTTGCACCCCCAGTGCCGACCGCCACGGTCATATTTGGTGGTGACATGATGTTTGATAGGGCAGTGCGCACCTTGGTTGCACGCAACGAGCCAGACTTTATCTTTGGGTGTATTGCAAATACGCTTGCCACCGCTGATCATGTGGTTGCGAATCTTGAAGGGCCTATTACTTCGCTGCCGTCGGTAAGTGTAGGGACGACACCGGAGTCACCAAACAACTTTCGCTTTACGTTCCCCATAGAGACGGCAGCACGTATTGCGCCCTATGTGGATACGGTCGCTGTCGGAAACAATCATGCACTTGATTGGGGCTTTGCTGGTCTTGCTGAAAACATCACGCATCTGGAAAAGGCAGGGGTATCGTACTTTGGTGATGCACAGTCACACACGGTGCATGAAGAAGATATTGGTGGTGTGCCGCTCTCATTCATCGGGTACAACGAGTTTGATCCGGTAGGGTGGACTGAGGCGCAGCAGAAGACCATTGAGCAGGTCATACAAGCACGGGGCAGCGGTCGTGTGCCTGTTGTGTACACCCACTGGGGAGATGAATACGTACCGGCCACAGACCGCGTTAAAGCTACCGGAAGGAGTTTCATAGAGGCGGGTGCTGCTATGGTCATTGGTTCGCATCCGCATGTGGTGCAGGAACACGAATACTGGCAGGGCAAACCCATCTACTACTCCCTCGGCAACTTAATCTTTGATCAGTACTTCTCCGAAGAGGTGCAGAACGGCCTCCTCATTTCCGTCACCTTCACCAAAGACGGTGTACAAGATATTACAGAAATACCCATTGTTATAGGCACTGATCGCCGTCCCTGCTTATCCACCCCAGGGAACCCAGGGGAGTGAAGTATAAAGGTATACTAAAGATAACGGTTCCTTCTTTAGCTGAGCCGTATAATCACCTGACATGACAAAACTTATCATTCTCGTAATCATCGTGGTCGCTGCAGTAGTGGGTTGGAACTACTACAAGAAGTCCTCAGACACGATGACCCCTCCTACAACAGAAACTACCGGCACTATGCCAGAAGGTTCTGGAACAGAGGCAATCTAAGTCAAACAGCTAGCCGCGTGTGCGGTGTAGCGAAAACAAAGCCCTGCGATAGCGGGGCTTTGTTTGTCTAAGTGCAAAAACGCCCGAATTTGCTACAATTCACCCGTTCAATTGCGGGATCGTCTAATGGTAGGACAACAGACTCTGAATCTGTTTATCTAGGTTCGAATCCTAGTCCCGCAG
>JAHFMT010000021.1 GCA_023267735.1 Candidatus Kaiserbacteria bacterium | reverse complement strand
GAACACCTGCTTGGGAAGTATCAGGCGATAAGTTCAGAGGATATGAATCTCTACACCATCGTAGATACGGTTGATGAGGCCTTTGAGCACATCATCAACACAGTGCGCTGTTAGTGATATTATGCCCATATGACGCTTCCTGAAGAGCTCAAGGCACGTGGTCTTGTAGAGCACACCTCCGCAGAGGTGGAGAAGATATTTGCTGAGCGCCGCACCGTATACATTGGTACTGATCCAACCGGTGACTCCTTGCATGTGGGTCACCTGGCCTGGGTACTCCTTATGCAACGCTTGGCAAATGCTGGGCACTCATTGGTTATCCTCGTAGGGGGAGCAACGGGTATGATTGGCGACCCGAAAGAGAAAGGGGAACGCCCACTGCTTGATGAGGCAACGGTAAAGGCAAATGCACGGGCGCTTGATCGTCAGCTGCGCGGTATCTTGAAGCGCACTCCGTTTAAGATGGTGAACAACGCTGACTGGCTCAAGAAGGTTGATCTCATTTCATTCCTTCGTGATATTGGGAAGCACTTTACCGTAAATGATTTGGCAAAGCGTGAGGTTATCGCTCGTCGTCTTGCGAATCCTGATGACAGTATTTCGTACACTGAATTCACCTATCCGCTCCTGCAAGGATATGACTATCTCCATCTCAATAAGAAACTTGACTGTGATGTGCAAATAGGTGCATCTGATCAGTGGACCAATATTCTCTCCGGTGTTGATTTGGTACGCAGGAAAGAAGGGAAGGAGGTGTTTGCCTTTACTATTCCGCTCGTCACTGACGCCACAGGCAAGAAGTTCGGCAAGAGCGAAGGGAATGCCGTGTGGCTTGATGGAAACAAGACCTCTCCGTATGCCTTCTACCAATTCTGGATGAATCTTCCTGACGAAAAGGTTGAGCAGTACTACAAGATCTATACCTTCCTCCCGCTTGAAGAGATTGCTGCCATCATGGCACGACACCAAGAAGCACCGCAGGAACGTGAGGCGCAGGAAGAGCTTGCACGTATCATGACTGAAATTGTGCATGGACCTGCTGCAGCCGCACAGGCAGCGGCAGCAACTGATGCGCTCTTTGGTGGACGTCCTTTTGCTGAACTTATCGCACCAGAGCGTGAAGCGGCAGCAGCGTGTGCGCCATCAGTTCGTCTTTCTAAGCGGGAGCTTGTTGAAGGCGCCTCACTTGTTGATGCGTTGGTAGTGGGTGGTATCGCCAACTCTAAGAGTGATGCCCGTCGCCTCATTGAAGGGAAGTCAGTTACCCTCAACGACATTGTTATTACCGCACCAGATCACAAAATATACGCTGGGGATCTGATAGGCGGGTACGGGCTTGTCCGCAAGGGGAAGCGCGAGGTGCTTGTCTTGGTTTTGAAATAACGGGCTCAATATCGTATAGTGCCTTGGTGCGGTGCGCTATTGCGTCGGTGGTAGAGTGGTCAATTACAACAGGCTGTAAACCTGTCGGCTTCGGCCTACGTTGGTTCGAATCCAACCCGGCGCACTAATTAAAAAACGTCTTTATGACGTTTAAAACAAAGGGTATTTTGTTTCTATTCCATAGAAACAAAAATGGCTGGGGCCACTTAACAAAATAAACGTTGGATGCAAAGGATATTTTGGGTTCAAATCCAATAGACTCTACAGCCTCATTGAAGCTCTCAGCATTTGCTCTTTTTATGCATTAAAGTACGATACTCATGTAAAAGATGCAGTTAGCCTTAATATCAGGTAGCAAATTAAATGAGCTCAGTAACAGAGCGGTACTAAAGACAATAAGATGTCTTAACCTCGTTCTTGTTGTTGTCTTTATTCTCTACGCTGGTGACGTTATAACTGGATTGCCAATTAGTAATATCATTGCTGGCCTTGTAATAATTTGGGGTGTTGCCAGGTCAGATATTTTTGGCGGCAAAGCCGGAGATACAGATTTTATTTCTTTAGCTGCCAGAAAAGTTGTAACGCTAGAGTGGGGATTATCAATTTTACTATTAACATCATTTATTCTTTTACTTTGGGGTTTTAGACAAGATTTTTATCCAGCTATCAAAAAAATATGTGGACGTTCATAAAAGATGTTTTTACAAAAGCTGCTCCTCCGCTCTTGGTAATTTCAGCGGTCTTCTTTCTGTATTTATTTACAGATGTTTTTGAGACCCAAACACCACCACCCCAGCCAGTTGCCACCACGACACCATCACAATTTCCAGATTATGATGCATATCTCTTAATGGAAAAGAGATTAGAAATTGCAGTAGACCGAGAATCCTATTCCCCCAAAGACAAACCAATCATTGGAAGAATAAAGAAAACTCTAGAGACTCAAGGGGAGTTTTCGCGAGCATACATATATGTTGAGGCATCTGTAGATAATGGTAAGCCACTGACTCAATGGGACAGTATCTACATGACTCTTGGATATATTGGTGGGCAGCTACAGAGAACAAGCTCTCTCAAAGTTCCTGATGGTGAAATCACCAAAGTGCTTTTTGGCCTTAATCAAATCCCATTCACGACGCTTCCGTATTCAGAAAACAACGCCCCTACTATGAAAGATTGGTTTGCTCTAATAAGCAAACAGGGGGAATTAAATTTTGACGCTTTCTTGTCTACATTGCGCCCTGGAGGAAAAATAAACCGTATTGAAATTCGTTATCAATGCGAGATAAATAGCGATTGTTTTATTAGAGAAACAATATAGCGACTTCGCTACAGCTTCTTCAAGAGACTCTTCGGCAATACGTCAGTTCACATCAAACTGACCCAACGAAGGGCGAGGCTCTTTCGGCCTGAACTTCCCACGCGCTTTCTTTAAGAGATAGTCCTCGACTATAAGATCAGCGAGGTGGTCGAGTGCCTTCTCGATATCTTCAGGCTTATTGCTAAATGGATCATAGTTGTGTGGGTTTGTGTACATCTCGCGACCGTATCACTCAAAGAGCTGGCAACAAAAATACCCGCCATGAGACGGGTATTTAATCCCCGAAGGGGGTATGGGTCACGGGAAATGCTCCGAGTACAGATCCTTGATGTGCGTGAGCACCTTGGCCGTACCGAGTGCGTCGCCGAGAGCCGTGTGACGATCCTTTTCCGGCACAGTGATCCCGAAGTGTTTCAGCGCCCCTGACAGACCAGCGCACTCGGGCGGCAGATTTTCGAGCATCACCATGAACCGCAACAGCGTAGCCGTATCCACCGAGCGATGACTGAAGACGCTCCAGAAATCGACGCCGGCGAGCCGGAACAGCCGCTTCACGAAGCCAACATCGAACGGCGTGTTGTGCGCCACGAGCACCACCTTTTCTTGCGCCTCCGGATCGCGGAAATGCAAGGACAGGAAGGCATTCAGGCGCTCGACAGCATCCTTCGGCGAGCAGGCTTTCGCATCATGCTCAACGAGATCGATGCGATTCACGGCCATGGCTCCTGCCTGTACCAAGTACGGCTCCTCCCGAACGAAAATCTCGATGGTGTCTCCGATGCGGCCATTGTCCCAAACCACCCCTCCGATGGAGAGAATGCTGTGGGCAAGGTCATCTATTCCACCAGTTTCTGTGTCAATGACGAATAATTTCAAAAGAACCTCCTTGTTGGACGAACAGGGTGAGCATACTCCTCATCAACAAGCAGGGCAACCGATTTAGTTTCTCCAGAGAGAATCCTTTTGAGACGCAAGATTTCCTCTATAAACCGCGTAATTGGTGTGACTGGTTCAGGAATGAGAGGGGATTTCTTGTCTCTAGAGATAACTTGGTTCCAAGTACGTCCAGTGACGGGCACCCAGTATTACCTAGTCATATTCATGAATGGTAATTAGTACGGTGCTCAAGATATAACAAAACCGCCCACAGTAGCTGGGCGGCTCTGCGGGCGGTTGGCTAAGTTCTACTTCAGCGAAAGAGCGAGGATCCACTCCGTGACTTCCGCGAATGGAACGGTCGGGTCTTGGGGCAGGTAGGTAGGATACCACCGGGTTTTTTCGCACAGGGCCTCAAGAAAAAGAGAACTTCCGGAAGAGCTGTGCCCGAGACCACGATCGCTTCTTAAGCCACCAACTGCCAGGTTGGACAGGTCACCAATCATCTCCTCTTCTTTTTTGGAGAAGAAGATACAGAAACCAACCTGCGGTCCTTTGGCGAAAAATAAGGGAACTGCTCCCTCAAGCGAATCCGCATCCCGAATCCCCACAATTTGCGCCATAAGCGAAATTTCCGAGAAAGAAATCAATTCTCCGAGGTCTTTGACCTCAAAGTACTTTCCGTTTTCAAGCTTAAACAGTTTCAAGGGAGCCTCCTTAATAATTAGAGAACGGGGATCAAAGAGCAAAAACATTAAATCACATTATATTTAGCGTGTCAATTTATTGAGAACGTACCGCTCAGGATGTTTTTAAGATTTTGTACTTCGGTCAAAAAGCGACTCCAAATGCGTCCAGTGACGAGCATACGTACTATTACGTTAAAAACAATAGGCTAATACAACTCCGGACACATGTTACCGCCATCAAATAGCAAGCAGATATCATCTCCATCACACGGACCGAGGCCTGATTCTGGTACTCCATTGGGACCTGCGGAGTAGAGAATGGTGGGAATATCGCACGCAGAGGTCATATAGTTGTTGTCGTAGCACCAGGTGTTGCCCCATGCATCCACTGCAGGAACACTCCCGAGCCCTGCTGAAGAGACTGCAGCAACCGCGTTACCCCATTCACCAGAATCACATGGATTGCTACACGCACTACAATCATCAGCATTCGGTGGATACGTGTTATTTGATTGCAGATAGAGCTCAAACGTAGAGCGCATAGATACGAGATTTGCTTTGGTGGCGGCAATGTTTGCCTTCTCACGTGCCGTGTTCAGGCTTGCGAGCACGATGGAAGAAAGCACGCCAATGATGGCGATGACGACGAGCAATTCAATAAGGGTGAAGCCGCGGCGTTGCATAGAATTATTTGCGCATATGTGCGGGTATCGCATTTAACGGTATCTGCTTAGGGGGAAGTGGTTTTGCTGGACCACTGCCAGAAACCACAAACACAATTGCCAGTACGCAGAGCACTGCCACGCCCACGAGCAGCAGCTTTGCAGTCTTTTCATCTTTCACTATGTGGTGTTTTTGGAGAAAACCAATCATCCCCTTTGACATAGGTAGGGAGGCGTTCGATCGAGCAAACTCATTGGTGTCTGCGTCAAACTGCATGGTGATGAATAAAGTATACACCCTTCCTGTACTGTCTAGAATGTCGTTGACTGATATACTTTGTCCATGAAATCAAGAAAAGGATTCACATTGATTGAGCTCTTGGTCGTCATAGCCATCATTGGCGTTTTGTCATCAATAGTGTTGGTAAGTTTGAACGCTGCACGCGCAAAGGCACGTGATGCACAGCGTGTATCTGAAGTGCAGGAGATTGCAAAAGCACTGACCGCATACTACGTCGACAACGGTTCATTTCCACCAAACCCCTATGGGATTGCGGTTATGAGTTCGGATGCAAACTTCTTGCCTGACCTGGTAAGTGGGGGGTACATGAAGCAGTTACCACAGGGACCTCAGGCAGATTCCTATGGGTACTATAACTATGGTCCTGGGGGCGTTGGTGCCGTTATCAAAACCACCCTTGAGACTGATGCTCCAAACACCACAGGACGACCTGGGAGCTGCCGAGAGTTCGGCGACAACTGGTGCTCTGGCACAAACGCAAATACCGACTATTGCCTTTGTCTCAAACATTAAGATATCCATGTCATTTACACGTACCAAAGAAGATTTCGTTTGCGAACACTGCGGAGAGAAGGTGACAGGGAACGGGTATACGAATCACTGTCCCAAATGCCTCTGGAGCAAGCACGTAGATGTTGACCCGGGAGATCGTGCTGAACCCTGCCACGGCCTTATGCAACCTCTGTCGGTAACAGTAGAGGGCGGCAAGTACACGATTATCCAGTCGTGCAAGAAATGTAGAAAGACCCGCTCAATCACCGCCCGCCCTGAAGATGATTTTGAGGCACTTGTTGAGCTTTCCACCAACCCCATCACTTAGTGTTTGAATATTTTTCTGGTATAACAGGCAAGGAATTTGTACCACCGACACTCTAACCAGTCACAGTAAGGGGAACATAATGCAATCTGCTTCGCTTGCAGAAAAACATCTTCGGAGCGCAAACAGTCTCAAAGACTTCTTTGGTCTCTACGGATGCAGGCACATCATCCAATTCATCGAGAAGGTTTTCGAACCTGGATACGTAACGAAGGTGCAGGTTCCAGTGAACAACCTCCTGCTGCTTCGGCTTCCCAAGGAAATCGAGCGACCACTCCTGCTTCTGGCAGGTGAAGAATCCTTCACTGCACAGAACAGGGCGCCGCTGCACCTGGTGCAGCGTATTGCCATCCACTTCATGGAGCTCTCTGAGGGGGACAAGGGATGCGTTGATGCGGTGTTTCGCGACATTATGGAAGCCCTGAAAAAGCCCCAATAGGGGTTACTGGAGAACAGTGCAACCCAAAACGGGTCCCGAATGGGACCCGTTTTTCGTGGTATTCTAGCGGTTATGAGCACCCAGAAACCTGTCATGCTTTCCGGTATTAAGCCAACTGGCGAGTTGCATATTGGCAACTACTTCGGCGCCATGCGCCAGATTGTTGAGCTCGCTAAAAGCCGGGAATACCGGCCCTTTGTGATGGTTGCTGACTATCACGCACTCAACACCATGCAGGATGCGGTAGAGATGCGCCGACGTACCGAAGAGCTTGTTGCGGGATATCTTGCTGCGGGACTTGATGGCGATGACATTGTTCTTTTCAAGCAGTCAGATGTTTCTGCACATACCGAGCTTGCATGGATTTTTGACACCATCACCACCATGCCGTACCTCATGCGGGCACACGCATTCAAAGCGCACATACAGAAAATACAAGATTTATCAGAAACACAAGTAGGGTCAGTTATTAAAACTTCCTTGTTAAGAAATTGGTTTAAGCCTAAAGAGGAGAGATCAAAATATGTATCTTTTGATGTTAATCTTGAACGCGTTTTGAAATCTCTGGCAGAGATATCTGTAGGCACCTTCAACTATCCTGTGCTCATGGCAGCAGACATTTTGCTGTATGACACGAAGGTAGTGCCTGTGGGGCAAGATCAGAAGCAACACATTGAATACGCACGCGACATTGCAGAGAAGTTTAATCATGTCTTTAAAACAGAAACCTTCAAGCTTCCTGAGTCACGCATCTTGCCTGAGGTGGCAATCGTGCCAGGTACTGACGGCCAGAAGATGAGCAAGAGCTATGGCAATGTCATTCCACTGTTTGCGTCACGTGAAGAAATCATCAAGCGCGTGATGGGCATTGTTACCGACTCGGGAGGTGAGCGACCTGAGAATGTATACGCAATACACAAGCTTATAAAAAGTGAGGAAGAGCTTGCGCCACTGTATACAGAGCACGCAGGTAAGTACAAAGCACTCAAAGAAGCACTTATTGAAGACCTTGATGCCTTTATCGCTCCGATGCGCACCCGCTATGAGTCCCTCATGCAGGATACTGAAGCGATTCGTGCCGTGCTCACTAAAGGTGCAGAGATTGCAAACATTGAAAGCAAGGCGAAGATGCTACAGGTAAAAGCCGCTATCGGCGTTAATTAATTTTGTATATATGGAACGAACACTCATTGGGGAACTTGGTGCACACAAGGGAGAGACCGTAACCATCAAGGGATGGGTGGATGTACGTCGCGATCAAGGCAAGCTTGTCTTCTTTGATTTCCGTGACCGCAGTGGTGTTGTGCAAGGTGTGGTGCTTCCAGGAAGTCCTGCCATGGAAGCGGCGAAGGAGATTCGCAATGAGTTTGTCGTGGAGGTAGAAGGGAAGGTAAACACCCGTCCTGAGAAGAATGCGCAAGCAGGAAAGGTGAATGGCGATATTGAACTTGAAGTGCTTGGCATCACAGTACTTTCTCCAGCTGACTCGCTTCCATTTGAAGTGGATGCAGAGCTTAACCTTGATACCTATTTGAACAACCTGCCACTGACGCTGCGCACTGAAAAAGGTCGTTCTATTTTCCGTGTACAGGCAGCAATTATTGAAGGGTACCGGAAGGCACTTCGCACGCTTGGGTTTACCGAATTCCAAGCACCTGCGCTGGTGGGAGGAGACGCTGAAGGCGGTGCTGGCACCTTCACGGTTGACTACTACTACGACCAGAAAGCCTTCCTCGCGACTTCACCACAGCTCTACAAGCAGATAATGGTGGGTGTGCTTGAGCGTGTATTTACCACACCAAAAGTATTCCGTGGAGAGAAGTCTGCAACCACTAGACACCTTTCTGAATACAGCTCTTTGGACTTTGAAATGGGCTTTATCAAGGACCATACCGATGTGATGACTACTCTTGAAGCAGCAGTGCGTGGCATGGTGGCACAAGTAACTGAAACGCATCCACAAGTATATGCGCTCTTTGGTACGGAAGCGCCACTTATTCCAGAGAAGATTCCGGTAGTGAAGTTGCGTGAGGCACAGCAGATTCTTGGTGTGTCTACCGATGAACCAGACCTTGAGCCAGAACATGAGCGTGCCTTGTGTGAGTGGGCAAAGAAAGAACACGGGTCTGACTTCGTATTCGTCACACACTATCCCGTATCAAAGCGCCCGTTCTATACATACGAAGACGAGCAGGATCCAGGATTCACTAAAAGCTTTGACTTGCTCTTCCGTGGTATTGAAATCACCAGTGGTGGACAGCGCGTGCACAATTATGAGGTGCTTGTAGAGAAGATGCGCGCAAAAGGACTTGACCCAGAGAAGTTTGCCTTCTATCTCCAGGCCTTCAAATACGGCATGCCACCACATGGCGGTATCGGCATGGGTCTTGAACGCTTCACCGCACGCCTCCTTAACCTGCCAAACGTCAAAGAGGCGACACTCTTCCCGCGAGATCTCAACCGCATTGACGTGCTGCTTTCAACGGACGAGACCCCTAACTAATGGAGCCACACACAACACACGCAGGATTCTCGGTACAGACACCCGCGTACCAGGGTCCACTTGAGTTGTTGCTTGATCTCATAGAGCAGCGAAAGCTGTTAGTGAATGATATTGCACTTGCGGATGTTACCGATGAATACATTCAGCACGTGCGCAGCCAAGCATCCTTTCCTATGGAAGCCGTGGCAAACTTCATCCAGATTGCTGCCACGCTGCTCCTCATAAAATCAAAGTCACTTATCCCTGACCTTACTCTGACCGAAGAGGAGCAGGAGGATATTAAGGATCTTGAATTGCGCCTCAAGCAGTATGAGCAGATACGCGAAGCAGCACGTACACTTTCGCGACTGTTTGGCAGACAAGTAATGCTTGCACGTGGTGAAAAACCTACCGAGCCTATCTTTGCCCCAAGCAAAGACCTTTCACCAGAATCTCTTGCGAGTGCACTCAGTGATCTCCTTGCTGCTCTTGAAAAGAAAGAGAAGCTTCCTGAAGTGCGTGTCCGCCCCATGATCACTATTGAAGAGATGATGGGTAAGTTAGCTGAGCGTGTTGCACACACGATGACCCTGTCATTCAAAGAATTCTCTGCGGGTGCAAAAGAAAAGGTAGAGGTCATCGTCTCATTCCTTGCACTTCTTGAACTCGTAAAGCAGGGAGCCATAGATGCAGCACAGCACGAGCAGTTTGCTGATATCCGACTCACCAATACCCAGGCTTCTATACCAAGATATTGAGGCCTTTGACGGGCACATCCATGCGGTCTATCATGGACAAGGATAG
>JAHFMT010000032.1:610-2810 GCA_023267735.1 Candidatus Kaiserbacteria bacterium | reverse complement strand
TGATCGGGTGAAGAACGTCTCTTCGGGATACGCATCACTCTCATATGAACTCCTTCCTGAGCGTCCAGCTGATGTCGTGAAGATTGATGTCCTCATTGCCGAAGAATCTATCCCTGCGTTTGCACGTATTGTGTCTCGTCGCCGTATGCAGGAAGAGGCAGAGCGTATGGTGGAGAAGCTGCATGAGATTCTCCCGAAGCAGCAGTTTGTTACCAAGATTCAGGCAGAGGCAGGTGGCCGCATCCTTTCTTCTCGCAGTCTCTCCGCCATGCGCAAAGACGTGACGGGCTATTTGTATGGTGGTGACGTCTCCCGCAAGAACAAGCTCTTGGACAAGCAGAAGCGCGGCAAGAAGAAGCTCTTGGAGCACGGCCGTGGCAAGGTGAATATTCCTGAGGAAGTGTTCATGAAAATGGTGCGCAGTGGGGAATAGCGCTCTATACTAGGGGCATGCGTCCCGCACAAAAGCAGAAACTCCGTGACCTCATCCTCACTGCCGTATTTACCCTCGGTATCATTTGGTTTTCGCTCCTCGTCTGGGGTATATACGGCAAACAGGAGCGTGCACGCCACGCACTCCATGAGACAAAGGAGGAGTTGGAGACCATAGCGCACAGACGTGGCACCCTCACGACTGACATTGATGCTCTAGACACTGAGCGTGGCCAAGAAGCCCTTATGCGCGGTGCACTCGGGGTTGCACGCCCCGGTGAGGAGGTTATCATCGTAGTGCCACCAAAAGATGCACTGCCTCCACCACCGCTTCCGTGGTGGAAACGGGTGCTCGGGGTGGTGGGTTTGTAGGATAAGAGTCATTTGCGGGTATGGTTTAGTGGTAGAACGCGACCTTCCCAAGGTTGAGTCCCGGGTTCGATTCCCGGTACCCGCACCACTATGATTGAAGAAGAAAAAATAGAACGTTTAATGTACTCGTATGACGACTGGAATACGGTTGCAAAAGGTAAGACACCAAATTATTTCTTTCAGATAGAAAAGAATGGCCAGGCATTGCATTACTTTGGCACGACGCATTCGCGAGACATAACCAACCCGCAGTACGGTGCTATTCGTGAGCACTGGCAGGAATTCTTGAAAAGAGGATATGGCACTAACGCTGTTGCAATTGTGGAGGGCGGTGTGCGTACTGTTCATGAGAGTGAAGAAGTTGCTGTAGAAAAAGATCAAGATCCGGGATTCATTACGTTTCTTGCTGCACAGGCAAGTGTCCCGGCTTTTTCACCAGAACCTTCCCGAGAAGCGGTGTGTACGTTTGTATCAAAAAAGACCTCAGAAGAGGCGCTTGATTGTTATTACCTTGCACGTATAGCTCATGCATGGCACGGCAGAAAAGAACCAAAGCCGCCTCTTGAAAGATATCTCATAAGAAATGCACCCGCACGATTTGTGTCAGAGGGAGATGAGGCATTTTCCTTTACAGAAGCAAATCGTATATGGCAGAAAATTCTCGGGCGTCCCTTTGATCGTGAGGGCATCGAATTTCTTGCGCTTCTTATTAATCCAACAAAGGCAGAAAATCCTCTTCGTGATACGGTTCGGGCCACAAGCACGTACCGGAACATCCACATAGTTCAAGAGATAGTGAGATTGTATAAGGAAGGAAAGAATATCTTTGTGGTATATGGTGGGGCGCACGCAATCCTTCAAGAACCAGCTCTTCGGGAGCTTTTGTAGGGTAGGGCGGGGCATTGTTCTGCAGCCTTTGTACAAAGGAACATCTTGAGGCATACTCCTTGTGGAAACTTCATTGTCCACACCTTAGCGCTGGAGGAAGTATGCGCATGTACCGGTTGAAGGAATGGATCTCTCAGCTCGACACCTGGCTCTGCCTGAACCTGCCGTTTCCGGTTCGTATCTGGTGGCAGGAGCTGTGGATCCGTGCGGATATACAGCACGTGTCGCTTGGGACGGATCCGGTTTGGTACTGCCCACCGGCACTATCCTTCAGGATCCCCTGTCGGTACCGAAATGGCGCGTGGGTGTATGAGTACTTCACCATACCGCTCGTCTCAAAGCGGTACAAGGACAAGTACATCGAGCGTCTCAAGCAGCGTCGAAGGCGAGCGTACGGAATCGCGCTGTAACAAGCGTGATGCACAAAAGAAAAGCCCCTCTGGAAGGAGGGGCTTTTGTCTTACCTACCGTGTCTTCAGCCAGACGTACAAATCCTCAAGCGCCTTCA
>JAHFMT010000032.1:0-600 GCA_023267735.1 Candidatus Kaiserbacteria bacterium | reverse complement strand
TTCTGGTGATACAGCTCATCGGTGCAATCACCGGCAGCCCACACACCCTCAACAGAGGTGCGCTGGGTACGTGCATCTACCTTGATGTGCTTTGCCTCATCAAATGCGAGGACACCTGTAGCAAAGTCAGTGTTTGGGATAACCCCAACCTCTACGAAGATACCTGGGACCATGAGCTCCTTGGTCTCACCGGTGTCTCTGTGCTTCACCACAAGGGAAGACACAAACGGGTCACCTTTTACCTCCACCGGCTCGTACGGGGTAAGGGCAGTCATGTTGGGGTGTGCGAGTACCTTCTCCACGGTAATGGCATCTGCTTTATCAAACGACTCATGTCGGTGAATGAGAGTAACGGACTTTGCATACGCAAGAAGCTGCGCAGCAGTTTCAAACCCTGCGTTCCCACCACCAATCACTGCTACATCCATATCAGCAAAGAGGGGACCATCACACGAGGCACAGTAGGTGAGGCCCTTGTGCTCAAGACGATCGGCACCAGGAATCGCGAGCTTGCGGCGCGCAGCACCTGAGGCAACGAGCACCGCACGTGCGGTGTATGCCTTGCCATCAGATGTCTCTACGGAAAACATGTCACCGTCC
>JAHFMT010000020.1 GCA_023267735.1 Candidatus Kaiserbacteria bacterium | reverse complement strand
ATTACCTCAACGTGGCAGCTTCCCAGCAAAGCGGTTCCTATGACGGTGGTTTGACCTATACCGCGACAGCAAACTAAAACCGCGCTACTATAGGCCCTATATGAAAAACGCGGGCATCAATGGGGTACTTCTCGGACTACTATTCTTGGCGCCTGTCTTTGCGGCGCAGGCCTCTACAGGTCTTACCATTCAGCCAGTAAAAGTATCTCAGACTATGGAGAAGGGCGGTTCGGTAAGTGGATATATTCTCCTCTCAAATGCGTCTGAGGCTCCGGTTGTTGTCGACATGAAAGTTGAGGACTTCATTCCAAACGCTGGAGGGGATGGCGTAAAGTTCGTGTCTCGTTCAGAAGGGGTAACGACCGTACGTGACTGGATAACGCTTAATGGAGGCAAAAGTGAAATCACCCTTGGCGTGAATGAGCAAATACAGGTGCCATACACTATTAACGCTCCAGCTAACGCTGAACCGGGTAGCCACTTGGGAGTTATCTTCTTCAAGGCTATTGATGCGGCAGACGCGGACAAGCAGCTCAAAATTGGTACGCAAGTGGGAACACTGGTGTTTGTTACCATTCCTGGTAATCACCTACAGAAAGGAAATATCCTTGAGTTTACCGGTCCTGCATTTGTCCAACAGCTTCCTATTGTTTTCCGTACGAAGTTTGAAAACACTGGTACGGTTCACTTTGAACCAAAGGGTACTATTCGCATAACAAATCTATTTGGTAAGGAAGTGGCTCAGGTACCGGTAGAGGGACAGGTAGTTCTTCCAACCGGTGTTAAAGAATTGAATACTGCGTTTAATGCAGATGGTGTCATGCTCGGACGCTATACCGCTTCCATTGAACTATTCGATGGCGAGGGAGGACGCCTTTCTTCGCAAGATCATGTCTTTTACGTCGTACCGGTGTGGTACATCTTGGGCTTCATTATCGTGTTGCTTGTCATATACTTCGGTCTATCTTTCCTTCGCTCGCGCATCAAGATTAGCGTGAAGTTGAAGTAGCAAATGAATGAGCTACCGAAGCGTCAGTAGCGTTCTGGCACTTTTCCTTCTCCTGCCGTTTTTTGCACAGGCCGCTACTACCTCAATCACCGTTACCATTGCACCGCAGTGTGGAGATGGAGTAGATAATGATAGTGATGGGTTTATTGATTTTCCTGATGATACCGATTGTACGGATATAAATGACAGTACGGAAAGTGTTCCGCCACCGCCTCCCCCTGCGCCTTCAGGAGGCGGTGGAGGTGGAGGTGGAGGAGGAGGGGGCGGCGGATCTTCCAATACCACCAGTGACGAGGAGCCGACAGGAACACGTGCTATTTTTCGTGGCAAAGGATACCCAGGCAGCAAGGTGACTATTTTGAAAGATGCCCAGGTGGCAGCGGTTGCGGTTGCATCTCCTGACGGTTCGTTTGATGTAACGGTAGGGAATCTTCGTGCCGGCACCTATACCTTTAGTGTGTACGGTACTGATGCGAAGGGTATTCAGTCAGCGACACACACCTTTACGGTGAGTCTGACGAAAAACGTCACGAACGTTATTACCGGTATCTTCCTTCCCCCTACCGCATCGCTTGATAAGAAGGAGGTGAAGTTTGGTGATGTCCTCACCATTCTTGGTTCCACAAATCCTTCTGCCGAAGTGACCGTTTTCGTGAACTCTGAGCGTGAGGTGGTATCTAAGGTGAAGGCGGATGCCTCCGGTGCATGGCTCCTTAAGTTTGATACTACTCAGGTTGAGCGCGGCGATCACACGACGCAGTCACGTGCCGCAAAAGCAGAAGAGATAAGCCCACTGTCAAAGACACTTTCATTTGTGGTGGGGGACGCAAACGTACCGTGGGTAAGTCCGGACACGGCACCCGTGAAAGCGGACGCAAACGCTGACAGTAAAGTGAATCTCGTAGACTTTTCTATCGTTGCGTATTGGTATAAGCGTGGTAGTCCACCTCCCGCTGCTGACTTAAACGGAGACGGTAAAGTGAATCTCGTGGACTTCTCTATACTTGCCTTTAACTGGACAGGATAATATGCGCACCCTTCTTTTTATTGTATGTTTGTTACTCCCTACCGCAGCTTCGGCGGCGACTATTTCCTTTGACCCACAAGATAGTCAGGTAGGTACCGATGGTTCATTTACGGTTGGTATTGACGCCAGTGCTGATGATCAGGTAAATACGTTTGACTTAAAGATAGGGGTGCCCTCATTCCTTACGCCTGTTGATGTGTCTGATGGTAACTCCGTGATTGTGCTGTGGGTGGATGCGCCACACTTTGATGCTGAGACACACACGCTCTCGTTTTCAGGTATTGTGCCGAATGGTTTCTCAGGTAAAGACGGCAGATTACTCACCGTAACTTTTACGGCACAATCAGGAACCCACCAGCTGGGTGCTTTTAGGTTACTTCCTGGAAGTCTTGCATATATGGGTGAGGGTATTGCCGTACCACTTACTGCGCCGCCACTGCAGCTGCCGTTTGTGCGGGGAAAGACAAACATTAAAAACCCGCTTCCTGATGAAGATGCACCAGTGGCATTTGTGCCAACGATTGTGCGGGATACGTCTCTTGCGGGTGGTAAGCGTACGCTTATCTTCTCAACGACCGATAAGGAATCAGGCATTGACCACTATGAAGTGCGAGAAAGTTGGTTGCCGTTTGCCACTAAGCAGTTTGGGTGGCACACCGCGACAAGTCCGTACGTGCTTGCTGATCAGTGGGGTGTGCGCACTATCTTTGTGCGTGCGGTTGATAAATCGGGGAATGCGTATACCGTGGCGGTTCCTCCTGAGAGAAATGCACTGGTAGTGGTGGTGTTGCCCCTATATGTGCTTCTTGCCGTGCTAGTGTATGGATATGTTAAATGGAGTACGAAACGCGTTTCTTCTCGCGCTCGTTCTTTGTAGCGCACTCATTCCGCATACTTCAAAGGCGGCAACACTTTCGTTTTCTTCTGTCTCCGGCACGGTCGGGAATAGCATTTCTGTGCCGGTGCTTGTTTCGGCAGGGTCAGGAGAGTCACTGAATGCGGTGTCTGCGAATATTTCATACCCAGCGGATAAGTTGACACTGACGTCAATAAATAAAACAGGAAGTGTTATTACCCTATGGGCACAGGAGCCAACCTTTTCAAACACAAATGGCACCGCAGCGCTTGAGGGTATTGTGCCAAATCCAGGATTCTCAGGGAGTAACGGGCGTGTAGCAACGCTCGTATTTACCGTAAAAGCAGCGGGGGACGCAACCCTTTCTTTCTCCAGTAGTTCTATATTGGCAAACGATGGACTTGGTACCGATATTCTGAAGTCAGCAACACCGAGAACACTGAGTCTCACCGCTGCCGCAACAGTCCCTACCGCTACTCCTACGACAGAAAAACCAGTATCCGGATCAACTGATCTTGAGCCTTCAGCATTCCCGATACACTCTACGACACACCCTGATCAAAACGCCTGGTATAACGAACGCTCAGGTGCCTTCTCATGGGATTTGCCAAATGGTGCACAGGCGGTGCGTCTTATACTTTCTCCGTCTCGCACGGCAACACCATCAGTAGTGTATGAGCCAGCTATTCGTGAAAAGGCGATAGATGCGTTGCCAGAGGGCATCTCCTATTTGCGTGTGCAGTATAAGGAGGGTGGTGTGTGGAAGGGCATAGCTACCTACAAGATTCAGATAGACACCGCGGCACCTGAGGCGTTTCAGATTACATTCCCGCATGGTGATACGGGTATAAATCCACAGCCAATCATTCTCTTTAACACCATAGACGGACTTTCAGGTATTGAGCGCTATGACGTGCGTGTCGGTGAAGGAAGGATACTCGCAACCGCAGCATCTGCCGACTCTAATCCATACACCTTGCCGCTTCAGGAACCAGGCCCGCACGTCGTGCTGGTGACGGCATATGACCGTGCCGGTAACTCACGTACCGTCACCGACACCTTCATGGTTGAGGGAATTGATGCACCAAAGGTTACCCAGTATGAAGAAGTCATTGATTACGGTGATTTGGTGAAATTCCGTGGTCTTACCTATCCAAACGCAAGCGTTGAGGTGACGGTTACAAATGGGAAAGAGTTTTCTGCTACCGAGCTTACGAAGAGTAATTCCTTGGGTGATTTTGGTATCGTGATGAGCAAGCGGCTCACTCCGGGTACGTATCAGATGGTTATGCGTACTATTGATGCACGTAACGCACGTAGCCCACTCACTGAACCAATTACCTTTACCGTACACGCAAGCTTTGTTACTACCCTTGGGTTCTTCCTAATCAACAATGCGGCGATTTCACTAGTTATTCTTATCGTGCTCATCACCTGTGCTGTTGTTCATGTGTATGGTTGGCGCCGTGTCTTTAAAGCAACACGTCACTTGCATGGCGAACAGGCAGATACATCTCGCGTGATGCACCGTGCGTTTGCGCTCCTCAAGCAAGATCTCCATGCACACGTGCTCAAGATTCGTAAGGCACGTGATGAACGCTCCCTTACCAAGGAAGAAGAATCATTCCTTGCTGACTTTGAGGAAGAACTTGATGAAGTAGAGGAGGTTGCGAAGCGGTTGATTAGCAAGCGTACTAAGTCTCACTAGCGCTTCTTTTGTGTGCTCCTGTTTTGGGGTATAGTGCCCCTACGCGCGGTTAGCTCAGTTGGTAGAGCGCTACATTGACGTTGTAGATGTCGGGGGTTCAAGTCCCTCACCGCGCACTCAAAGGTATATATTCCCCATACGGCACAGAAATATTTTGATTGCAGTTGGTATACTCTGTGTAAATGGAACGATACGCATGGCACGCACTTTCAGTTGCGACGGTAGCTCGTTCGCTCAAGACAAACGGTACGAGCGGTCTCTCTGACGCAGAGGCACTAAAACGCTTGCGTGAAGGGAAGAATCAGTTACCCCAACCGCCCCGCGATACGCTCACCAAGCGGGTGGTGAAGCAGATAGTAAGTCCTATATCCTTGGTGCTGGTTTTTGCGGCAATTGCCACACTCATACTCGCGCACTTTGCTGATGCGGTAGTAATTAGCATTGCCCTCCTTATCAACGTAGCTATTGGCGTTCTTCAAGAAGGTCGTGCCTCTCGTGCCTTTGATGCGCTGCAACAGGGTGTAGCTAAGCGTGCAACCGTGGTTCGTGAAGGGTCATTGCGTGATATTCCTGCAGAGGAGTTGGTGCCTGGGGATGTGGTGGTGCTGCAGCTTGGGGTTGAGATACCGGCTGATATTCGTCTGACCGAAGCGCATAACTTGCTGGTAAATGAAGCGGCACTGACGGGTGAATGGGTTGCGGTAGAAAAGAATATAGCAGAGGTGGCAGAGCACACGCCACTTGCTGAGCGTGGCAGTATTGCGTATGCAGGAACACTTGCCTCAGCGGGAAATGGTCGGGGTATCGTTATTGCCACGGGTGCTAAGACCGAGTTTGGAAAGATTGCCGAGGCGCTTGCGGGTGCAGTTTCTCCCAAGACACCACTTGAGCGGGATATGCGCTCAGTCACAAAGCTGCTGCTCTATATGGTGCTTGGTATCAGTGTGGTTATTACCGTACTTTCCTTATTCCGCGGTCTGCCATTTGCCGACATTCTTATTATTGTCATTGCACTTGCGGTTTCTTCAGTACCAGAAGGACTTCCTGCAGCGGTGACCGTAGTGCTTGCGCTCGGTATGGAGCGCATTCTTAAGTCTGGAGGATTGGTACGCTCCTTGCTTGCGGCAGAAACACTTGGTGCAACCAGTGTTATTTTGACAGACAAGACCGGCACGCTTACCGAAGGACGCATGAAAGTGGCGGGATATGCCACCATTGCAGGCACCACTGAACATGCTGGTGGCGCACAGGCACACGACATACTTGCCGCTGCGGTACTGGGGTCTGATGCCTACGTTGAAGAACGCATTGCTGCAGAGCCAGGGGAGAATGTGCTCATTGCGCATGGTCGTCCGGTTGAGCAGGCTATTGTGCTTGCGGGACTTGAAGCAGGTATTGCGGCTGAGGCACTCAGGAAGATGCATCCACGATTAGATACCTTGCCGTTTGATTCAGGAAGACGGGCGAGCGGTACGTTGGTAGAGGAGGATGGTACACAAGTGGCGTATCTTATTGGTGCACCAGAATTATTTATGGGGCACGCATCACACGTGCGCTCCTACAACAAACGTGAAGCATTCACCGCTGAACGCCGCACCTTTTTTGAATCATTACTTACGGCAGCAGGAAAGCAGGGAGACCGTGTCATTGCCGTGGGGCGCACGGTGTGGGGTGCGTCTGAGTTTCCTGTGGAAGAACGATTTACGGAATTGCTTGATCGGGTGGAATTGATGGGCTTCATGCTCTTCTCAGATACGGTGCGCAGTGAAGCGGCGGATGCGGTGCACTCTATGCGCTTAGCTGGTGCGCACGTGGCTATGCTTACGGGGGATAATCCAGAAACGGCACTCGCCATTGCGCAGAAGGTAGGGATTGCCGGTCCGCATGCACGTGCGTATACCGGTGCAGAGCTTGCGCAGATGTCTGACGCAGAGCTCACCAAAACTATTAAAGAGCATCCGGTGTTTGCTCGGGTGACGCCCGCGGATAAATTGCGCATTGCCAATGCGCTTAAAAATAGTGGTGAGGTCGTGGCCATGACGGGAGATGGTGTCAATGACGCACCGGCACTCCAGGCTGCTGCTATTGGTATTGCGGTCGGGAATGGTACGGATGTGGCAAAGGAAGCCTCAGATCTTATCTTGCTCAAGAATGGGTTTGCCACCATTACCGCAGCCATTGCCGAGGGGCGCCGGTTGCGCGATAACGTAAAGAAGATTTTTGCATACGTGGTGTCTACCAACTTTAGTGAAGTGTTTGTAGTTGTGGCGGCACTTATTATGGGATTGCCGCTGCCGATACTTCCAACCCAGATTCTGTGGTCAAACCTTATCAATGGGGGACCAATGAATGTGGCGTTTGCCTTTGAGCCACTCTACCCGGCTGCGATGCGCCGTGGTCCGCGTCATCCTGAAGTGGCAAAGGTGCTCTCTAAGGATGTCATTAAGTTTATTCTCCTTGTTGGTGCGGTGACGGGCATGTTGCTGATCAGTCTGTATTTGTTCTTGGTAGGGCAAGGTATTGCAGAAGAGAAACTGCGCACCATTATGTTTGTGGCACTTTCCTTTGATGCCATGTTTATGGCGTTCTCGCTAAAGAGTTTTGGTACGCCACTGTGGCGCATCTCATTGTTCTCAAATCGCTTCTTGCTCCTGGCACTCCTGGGAAGCTTCCTCACACTCTGTGCAGCACTGTTTGTGCCGTGGGTAGCTGTGCTGGTACGTACGGTACCGCTTGCTGGTGGCGAGCTTGGTCTCCTTGCGCTTGTGGGAATCGTGAATCTTGCGGTGGTGGAGACGTGTAAATACGTGTTTTTTATACGAGGTACAAAACAATAGCCTAGAGAGGGTAGAAAGCGGTATACTGCGAATATATGGAACCACTCTTACTGGTCGTGTTGATTGCCCAGTTTGTCGTGCTCGGCATTTTCTTTATGCGTCTAAAGAAGGGACAGGAAGCAAAAAGTCCGCAGGATGGCTTTGTGTTGCTGCAGCAGCAGTTGCAAGACCTCTCCCGCACCCTTGATGCACGTGTTGCAGAGTCCTCACGCCAAACACAAGAGAGTGTGCATAGACAGTTGTCAGAGTCCACCCGAATTATTCGTGAGGTGACCGAAGGACTTACCAAGCTTGATGAGACCAATCGTCAGGTGGTGTCATTTGCTGATCAGTTGCAGGGGCTACAGGACATTCTCCAGAATCCAAAACAGCGCGGTATCTTGGGTGAGTACTATCTTGAATCCGTACTCCAGAACGTATTGCCACCAAGCTCTTTCCAAATGCAGTATCCGTTTAAGAATGGGGAGATTGTTGATGCGGTGGTGTTTGTGAAAGAACGCATCATACCGATTGACTCTAAGTTTTCACTTGAAAACTACAACCGTGCGGTTGAGGCTCGTGAGAAAGAAGACAAGGAACGCTATGAGAAGGCATTTAAAGCTGACCTCAAGCTTCGTATTGATGAGACCGCGAAGTATGTACGACCAGAAGAGAATACGATGGAGTTTGCCTTTATGTTTATTCCCTCTGAAGGTATTTACTACGACCTCCTGATGAATCAGGTTGGTGCGCTCAAGACACAGACGCGTGATCTCATTGACTACGCCTTCCAGAAGAAGGTCATCATCGTGTCGCCAACATCATTTTTGGCATATTTGCAGACCGTGTTGCAGGGACTGCGTGCACTGCAGATTGAGGAGCAGGCAGAAGAGATAAAGAAGCGTGTAGGGGAGTTGGGCAAGCACATCGGTGCATATACCGAGTATCACAAGAAGATGGGCACCGCGCTTGGTACCGCCGTTTCTCATTGGAACGCCAGCTACAAAGAACTCAGCAAGATTGATAAAGATGTATACCGTATTGAAGGAACCAAGATTGGGGTGGAGGCAGAGTTACTTGATAAGCCGGTGTCCGAGAGTGAGAGGTAATCATTGACTTACACGTAAAATACTGGTTTACTGCAGCGAGCTCGTTCATTATATTGATTTGTCACAGCGGAAAGTGGCTTCCGGCCGTTTTCCGCTGTGACAAACGTCATAGCCATATTCCACGTTGGAATACGCGTCAGGAGACTACATGTCCGTCGCCAGCGCAACCCATCCGTCGAAAAAGAACACATCGAACGTGAGCACTTTGGGCGTCCGCCTGCGGGATTTCCCCTTGATCAAGACCCAGACGCGGCACGGGTACCGTGCCCGTGGGAAGTTCCAGCCCCACAGCAGCGCGCAGGTTCTCTCCAGGAACCCGCACTTCGAGGAGGGCTTTTCCAAGCAGCATCTCGGTCACGTCGCCGGAAGGACCTTTCACGTGCACGAGCTCCAGAAGGAGCAGAGTACGCGCGACATCATCGACGTTCTCGGGGACAGGGATGGTGTGCACTCCAATCGGGTGCGGCATACCGTGGCCACGCTGGAAGACGTGATGGTCGAGATCGGTACGCTTCCGGAAGGACAGCGCGTCGGCACCTACCTGATCTTCTGCGCCGACTACAAGGGCCTGGCCTGTCCCATCATCATCGAGTACAAGAAGGGCGAGGCGGGGTGCCATGTGGCCTCGAAGGACCTCAACTTCGGGAGAGCTTATCCCGTGGGCACGCGCCTCCTCGTCGTGGAGGGCTGACCAGAGCTCTGGTATATGACGACAAGGACCGTCCAGGAAACTGGGCGGTCTTTTCATTTGCCTCGTTTTGCGATACAACTAATCCATCATGCTTCGTATCGGTATCGTCGGCCTACCAAACGTCGGGAAATCGACGCTTTTTAACGCACTCACCAAACAGAGTGTGCCTGCAGAGAACTACCCCTTCTGCACCATTGATCCTTCCGTGGGTATTGTGGGTGTTCCTGATGAGCGACTGAATCAGCTTGCGGCCCTTTCTGGTTCTGAAAAGTCTATCCCTGCTGCTATTGAGTTCGTGGACATTGCAGGGTTGGTGAAGGGAGCTGCTGATGGTGAGGGGCTAGGGAACAAGTTTCTTACGCATATCCGTGAGACTGATGCGATACTTCAAGTAGTACGTTTCTTTGATGATCCCGACATTACGCACGTGCACGGAGAGGTAGATCCCGTGCGCGATATTGAGATTATTAATCTTGAACTTGCCCTTGCAGACCGAGAACAGGTAGCAAAGCGCCGAGAGAAGCTCGTGCGCGATATTAAGGCAGGAGTAAAGGAAGCGGTTATTGAAGATGCGGCACTCGCGAAAGTGGAACAGTGTATTGCGCAGGGTCGCATTACGCTTTGCAACGAACTGACCGAAGAAGAAAAGAAGCTGGTAAAGCATCTGAATCTCCTTACCCTCAAACCAGTGCTGTACTGTTTTAACGGAAAGAGCGGGGGACATAACCTGCATGAGCTTAACGATGGACGTGCACAGGCAGCATATGACCGTGTTGCTGAGCTTCTTGCTAACCACGTACATGTTGATGCAAACACTGAACGCGAACTCAACGATGTAGCTGAGGATGATAAGCAGATGTTCCGTCAGGAGCTTGGTGTTTCCAGTGATGGCCTCGTTGATCTAATTCGTGGTGCGTATCGCACCCTTGGTCTCATTACCTTCTTTACGACCGGTCCCAAAGAAAGTCGCGCATGGACCGTTACGGATGGCGCTGCTGCTCCTGAGGCAGGTGCGGCTATTCATACTGACTTCAAGGATAAGTTTATTCGTGCTGAGGTGGTGGCAGCAGCAGATCTTCTTTTGGCTGGTTCATATGCAGCGGCTCGTGAGAAGGCAAAAGTCCGTACGGAAGGCAAGGAATATATCGTTAAAGACGGTGACGTCATGGTGTTCCTGCACGGGTAGTACGGGAGAAAAGTGGTATAATGCCCTCCTATGGAAAAGGCACATACTACCCCTAAAGATTTCTTCTTATTTGCGGGCGCTATTGTCTCGTTATACGGCAGTATTGCATCATTTTTAGTACTAAAGTTTGAATACATTAACCGACTCTTTCCAGACCCGGTGGTACCAAGCTACGACCCATATGCGGGTGGGGTACGGGTTGCCATGGCCTCCCTTATTGTCCTTGCACCACTTGCCGTACTGCTATTCTCCCTCATTCGTCGCAGCATTATGCGAGAACCAGGCAAGGCATATACCTGGGTGCGTCGCTTTGCACTCGTACTAACCCTCTTCCTTGCGGGCGGCATGTTTGCTGTTGATCTCATTACCCTCATCACG
>JAHFMT010000019.1 GCA_023267735.1 Candidatus Kaiserbacteria bacterium | reverse complement strand
CAGTTACGTGCGTATACATCTGAGTTGTAGTAATGGATGCATGACCGAGAAGTGCCTGTACCGCACGCAAATCAGCACCATTTGAGAGCAAATCTGTTGCAAATGCATGACGAAATGTGTGTGGGGTCACTTTGTTTGTTATGCCCGCACGTGCCAAATAATCTTTGAGCAGAAGTTGTACGGAACGGGGAATAATTCGGTGCTGCTTGTTTTTCCTTCCATCCATAAACAATGCTTCGTCCATATCTTTTCGTGCTGCAAGGTAGTCTTTTATCGCCTTTTTAGCGGTTTCAGTAAGAAATACTACGCGCACTTTGTCGCCCTTACCGCGAATAGAGAACTCATCTCGTGAGAGGTCGAGGTCATTATTAAGTGAGCAAAGTTCTGCGATACGCAGTCCGGTCGAGAAAAGGAGCTCAAATATTGCCTGGTCGCGGAGATAACGCAGACGTTTCCATTCATCATTTTCTTTCGCAAACGCTTCCTTCGGAGCATTAAAAAGACGTGCTAGTTCCGCAGAGGTAACCAAATCAAGCTCGCGATCAGGAAGCTTTGCAAGCTCTATGCGTTCAGGGGAAAGGCAGGGGACTTCACGTTTTCTGAGATATTTAAGGAACGCTCGAAGCGCAATCATGTAGTAATTCTGAGTACGGCGCTTCATACTTCCACCCTCTCCCGGCTGCCGGTTAAGCCATATACGAAACTCACGCACGCTTTGTTCAGTAATATCTGCGACCGTTTTGATGCCCATCTGAGTAAAGTACCGAGAAAGGTAGCGATCGTAGTTCTCAATCGTCTTTACCGCCCGGCCACGCTCAATTTCTATATGTTCTAGAAATTCACGTTTTGCTGTCTGTGCATCCATACGCAAAAGTATACGGTATACATGCACAATATTGTGCGTATATTGTCTTTTGTAATTGATACGACCCCTCAGTAAGCGTCTAGAGATACCTAGCAGGGTACACTTGCGCAAATAGTCAAGGTGTGGTAGTCTACAGACACATGCTTACAGCCCGAAAAAAGGCCAATGTTATCAAGACTGTTGCCCGTCACACGACGGACACCGGTTCTGCTGGCGTTCAGGTCGCTATTCTTACCGAGCGCATTGAGGAGCTCACCAAGCACCTCAAGAAAAACCGCAAGGATTTCCACTCTCGTCGTGGCCTTCTCCAGATGGTTGCTGATCGCCGTTCTCACCTTTCATATCTTGAGCGCAACGACAAGCGTAACTACGACGCAGTTGTTAAGAAACTCGGTTTGAAGAAATAAGTGAACTTTTTAGGTGGTAGTATGGGAAAAGCGACACCGTCGCTCTTTTATAAGTATTTTGTATATATTTTATGGCTGTTATTAAACATTCCGCTCAGCGTGTTGGCGTTTTCATAGACACGCAAAATCTGTATCACAGTGCGAAACACCTCTATAAGGCTCGTGTAAACTTTGGTGAAATTATCCAAGAAGCCGTAGGTGGTCGTAACCTTGTACGCGCTATTGCGTACGTTATTAAAACTGACACCAATGAAGAAAAAGCCTTCTTTGATGCTCTTACTAAGCTTGGTATTGAAACCAAGGTAAAAGATATTCAGGTCTTTGCCGATGGGTCTAAGAAAGCAGACTGGGACGTAGGTCTTGCGATAGATGCAGTAAAGCTTGCTCCAAAGCTTGATACCGTGGTGCTGGTGACAGGAGATGGCGACTTTGTACCTCTTATTCAATATCTTGATATGAATGAAGGATGCCAGGTAGAGGTTATCTCTTTTGGCAAGTCTTCTTCTGCAAAGCTAAAAGAAGCGGCACACGCATTTACTGATATGTGTGAAGATCCAAAACGATTCACCATCGGCGCACGCGGGTAATCAACCAAGACATGCCTAACGCGCTCCCGAATACTTCGGGAGCGCGTTAGTATATACCCATGGACATCACGTCTCCTGTAGCGACAGGAATAAAAGACCCCACAACACTTCCACAAACACGTATCGTACGTACGTTTGTGCAAGATGCGGCGCGCCTGCAAGGTATACAAGATATTACGCCCGCGAGTGCACCTCCGGAAACAAAAACTCCTGATGTGCCCACGCCTCCTGCGGCACATGCGCCAGAGATGAAAGAAGTACCTCCTGCGCCGGCAAAGGAGTCACCTATGCTCGTATTTCCTGCACGTACACCCGTACCGGTAGTACCGACACAATCAGAAGCGGCACGTTTGAGTCCGCAAGGTCCTGCTGCGCTCCACACGTATCAAATAGATTTTGCAGAACACGTGAAGGAAACAAACGCCTCTCCACTGTCTGTGCTTGCTGCCGAACGAGACGCCCAGTCTGCATCTATTCTGCATGAGCAGTTTCGCCCTTCACACACCAAGCAATACATAGTTCTCGGTGTTCTCCTGCTTGCCCTTGGTGGAGGAGGCTCATATGCCGCATACCGATATCTCGCTCCAAAGACTGCAGTAATTTTCTCAACAAATGTGCAGAGTCTTATCTTTGCTGATGAACAACAAGAGCTTACCGGCACCTCAGGTGAGACCCTGCAAGAAGCTGTCCGTGCAAGTACCCAGCAAACACTTGCCCAAGGAGGGGTGCGCATCCTCTATATCGCAACATCAACAACTGATACGGTTGGAAAACAAACACTTCCTGGCAAGGCACTT
This sequence comes from Candidatus Kaiserbacteria bacterium, assembly GCA_023267735.1. Classification (GTDB taxonomy): domain Bacteria; phylum Patescibacteriota; class Minisyncoccia; order Phycocordibacterales; family Phycocordibacteraceae; genus C7867-001. Next base: position 8,315 of record JAHFMT010000019.1, on the reverse strand, counting down.
ATTGATGCGCTGAAGCTAAAAGCGCCAGACATACTTCTGCGCAACAGTCTTCCAGAAAGCACCTTCGGCATCCTGCACGCCGGCGAAGAGACCCGACCATTCTTCATTTTTAAGGTCGCCTCATATGAGAGTACGTTCCGTGGCATGCTTGATTGGGAAGCAACTATTGCTACTGACCTTGATCTCTTTTATCCACCGTACCCTCTTGCCGAGACAACCGCCACAACAACGGATGCGGGCTCCGTATCACAGCCTGTAGAGGAAGCACCCGCACCAACGTTTGCTGATGAAACGGTCAGCAACACCGATGTCCGTGTGTTGCGAGACGAGACCGGCCGCGCAATTATTCTTTATGGGTACCGTGATAAAACAACTTTAATTATTGCCCGCGACGCAAATGCGTTTACAGAAATAGTACAACGACTCTCCGCAACACGTCAGGAGTAGTGGTATACTCCGCGCATGCAAACTGATACCTATAAAGAACGTCTTGTAGAAGAGAAGGCTCGACTTGAAGAACAGCTTGGCAGTATCGGCCGTCGCAACCCATCAAATCTAAATGACTGGGAGCCCATTCCTCAGGAAGTAGGGCAGGAACCAGACCCCATTGATGCCGCTGACCTTATTGAAGGCTTTGAAGAGAATGCTGCGATACTTAAAGATTTGGAGATTCGTTACAACAATGTGCTTGCCGCGCTTGCACGCATAGAAAAGGGGACATACGGAATCTGTGAGGTATCTGGTGAGCAGATAGAAGGGGCACGCCTTGCCGCAGATCCAGCCGCTACGACGTGTGTAGCTCATATTGGATAACACGAAGTTCACGTACATACACAAAAAGCACGCTCAATGCGTGCTTTTTGTTTGGAGCATGTATAAAACAACTAAATGCTGCAGATAGACATGGTGCGGCATGAGGCAAAGGGATTCCTTGCACCACGAACTTCAAAGTGGAGGTGTGGACCCGTAGAAAGACCCGTACTACCAACATATCCAATAACATCACCCTGCGTAACTGATGCGCCCTGTGTCGCAATGTTCCTGCTCATGTGTCCATAGAGCGTCTGTGTGCCGTTGCCGTGATCAATTACCACGTAGCTACCGTACCCACCATTCCATCCACCCGTACGAGAGATAAGTATCTTTCCTGATGCAGCCGCACGTATTGGTGTACCTGTCTTTGCACCAAGGTCTACACCGTTATATCCGTGAATTCCCTGAGTAAGCGTGGCGCCCGCAACCGTATGTATGAAAAATCCTGGAAGGGCAGGGCCGCTACCTCCTCTATATGGAGCCGTTGCGCCAGCGTTTGGTAGTGTTGTTTTCTTTGCAACAGGCACCTCGCCACCCGGAATGATTATCTTTACACCAACCGCAAGAGAGGCTCCGGATTCAAGACCGTTGAAGGTGGCAATTTCTTCCGCGTCTGCGGTGTACTTTTTCGCCAAGGACGCGAGCGTATCTCCCTTTGCCACCGTGTGCTCAACGCCTGAAACAGGAAGGATGATGAGGGTGTCGCCAGGATGTATGTCTTTTGCGCCCTTAAGACTATTTGCCCACAGCACGGTATTTGCAGTGACCTCAAACATTGAGGCTATTTCTGAGAGGGTGTCGCCAGGACGCACTACGTATAGGGAAATACGTCCATTGTTTTTTGGCTCATCCCCAACGTTTGCTACTGTCCCGTCAGGGCCAGCGTCTGCAATAAGTGCTGCACCACCGGATACAGGGATAAGCGATTCAACCTTTGATGGGTTTGGGTCGACGTTTACCGCTGCCTTAAGAAGGGCAACCCCGGGGTCATGGGCAACAGTTTCTACAGAAAGCCCTGCGGCCTCGCTTTTTGTAAATGGCCAAGCACCCTGAGCCGCATGAGGGGTGAGTAACAAAAAGATTCCCGCGAATGCGCTTATGGTAGAAAGGGTGCCCTGCACAAGGTATATATTTCGGTTGCTGCTTAACGCGCGCAAACCAAAAGACTGCAATGAAGACAAAATAAGGAAAAGGGGACGTTCAATCAGGCTTCCGAGTACAAAAATGGCTTAGTTAAGCCATTTCTTTCATGCTTCCGTATCAGGCGATAGGGGGAGTATACCCCAAGTAAAGGGGGGTGCAACTGTACATACGGCACCCCTGTGGACTGCTATTTTCTCAGAAATGTCACTGTTTTTCATAAAAAAGATGGGTATGCGCTACTATAGGGACTATCATGCAGTACCTTGAAGGACTTAATGACCGACAACGAGAGGCAGTACTTGCTACTGAGGGTCCCGTATCGGTACTGGCAGGGGCAGGATCAGGCAAGACGAAGGTACTTACTACCCGCATCTACCACCTAATACGGGGCGGGGTACCTCCAGAAGAGATACTTGCCGTAACCTTCACTAATAAGGCAGCAAAGGAGATGAAAGAGCGTATTGCCCATATGCTTGGGGAAGATCCTGAGTCATTTTCTCGGCGCATGCGGGTGGGCGGTGTCCCGTTTATCACCACATTCCACGGTCTTGGTCGTGAGTTGCTTGAGCGATATGGCGCTGTAGCAGGTATACCGCGACACTTCACTATTTTTGACCGAGACGACTCCAAAGCAGCGGTACGCGATGCACTCAAGCGCCTTGATATAGATCCGAAGGAGGTTCCTCCTGGAAATATCGTTTCCCGTATCTCAAAAGCAAAGGGAGAGGGAATGGATATGGACATGTTCACTAAGGCACATGGCCGGGAGAGTTTCTTTTCCCGCACCGTGGCAAACGTGTGGCCGCTCTATACGGAATATCTTGCAAAAGAGAAAGCGCTTGATTTTGATGACCTGATTTTACGTGCCGTTCGTCTTCTTGAAGAACACCCTGCGGTTCGTGACGTGGTACATGCACGGTGGCGCTATATACACGTCGATGAGTACCAAGACACCAGCGTACTGCAAAACCGACTTACCGCACTGCTTGCTGAAAAAACACAGAATGTTTTTGTGTGTGGTGACATAGACCAGTGCATTTACACCTGGCGCCAAGCACGTATTGAAAACTTGCTGGACTTTGAGCGCGAGTACAAAAACGCGAAGACCGTTGTGCTTGAGCACAACTATCGTTCTACGAAAACAATTGTTGCAGCAGGAAATGCGGTGATAGAGAAAAACACCAACCGAAAAGAAAAACGTTCTGTTACCGACAACGCTGAGGGGGAGCCTATCACATTCCATGCCGCAACAAATGCAGACGCTGAAGCACAGTTCATTGCAAAAACTGCAGGCACGCTTGTACGGCAGGGCACCCCCGCACACGAGATTGCGGTATTGTTCCGTACTAATTTTCAATCACGCGTACTTGAGGAAGCATTTCTCAAAGAAGGAGTCGCGTACAAATTACTCGGCACCCGTTTCTATGAACGAAAAGAGGTGAAGGACACGCTTGCATGGATGCGTCTTGCCCTTGATCCAACACGTGCCGCAGATCGTGTGCGTGCGGTGCAATTTCCTACACGCGGCATTGGTAAGGTGCTTCTGGGGAAACTCACCACAGGAGACTATGGCGCGCTCAAACCGGCTGAGCAAGCAAAAGTCTCTGCATTTGAAGAACTCATTGGTGCACTGCACGCCGCCTCAGATACCCTTACTCCATCAGCATTTGTGCGCCTGGTGCTTGAGAAAAGCGGCCTAGTGACAGCGCTACAAAACGGTGGGGAAGATGAGCGTGCTGAAAACGTGCGCGAGCTCGTAACCCTTGCAACGCGGTATGACGAGGCACTGGGCAAAGAAGGTATCGCGGCATTTCTTGCAGATGCAGCGCTCGCAAGCGACCAAGATGAATTGGACCGCACCAAAGAAAGTACCGGCGTGAATCTTATGACCGTACACGCAGCAAAAGGACTTGAGTTTGATACGGTATTTGTCACGGGTCTTGAGGAAGGATTATTCCCTCACGAAGGACAGCCTGGTGAAGATCGCGACCAAGAAGAAGAACGTCGCCTCTTTTATGTCGCGCTGACTCGTGCAAAAAGAAAACTCTATCTCACCATGGCACGGGTGCGCCGTATTTATGGTTCTGACTTTTTATCTGAACCATCATCATTCATTCGTGATCTTGATCCACTTTCTCTCACATACACAGAAACCGATCAAGAAGATACTATTTACTTATGAGAGCAAAGAAATCACTGGGACAGAACTTTTTAATGCATACGCAAACGGCGGATCGTATTGCAGACGCTGCTGGTATTACGGTGCACGATACCGTGCTTGAGATTGGTCCTGGCACCGGCATGCTCACGCGGGCACTGCTTGTGCGCGCGCAGAAGGTCATTGCGGTTGAGGCTGATAGGGAGCTGATACCAGTCCTTACTGAAACTTTTGCGAAAGAAATAGCAGACGGCACGCTTACTCTTGTTGCTGGAGACATACGATCATTTGATCGCACGACAATATCCGAGCCGTATCATCTGGTCGCAAATATTCCGTATTACCTCACCGGTGACATCATCCGTACGTTTCTCTCAGGCACCCATCTTCCCACGTCAATGACCCTGCTCGTACAGAAAGAGGTCGCGGAACGTATTGCACGCGCAAAGAAGAAAAGCATTCTGTCGGTAGCGGTAAAGACCTACGGCGCACCGCACTATCGTTTTACCGTACCCCGTGGCGCGTTCGTACCTGCGCCAAACGTTGATTCTGCAGTGATTTCTATAACCAATATACAGAGCCCGTTCTCATCATTGACCGAAGAAAAGGAGTTTTTTGACCTTATACACGCTGGATTTGCACACAAAAGAAAGCTGTTGGCAGGGAACATCTCCTCTTTGTACCCGGTTGAGGATGTGAAAAGAGCACTCCAAGCGGCACAGCTTCCTGAGAAAATACGCGCTGAAGACGTCCCTGCTCATGCATGGTTCGTTATTCTAAAAAACCTTCGTTCTTAATGCACATTTGTGTGTTGCGTGACACATAAAGACACCTTCGTGCGTGGTACTATCCATATATAGTATGGGGTCTCGTATATCTACACGTCGTCTTATCGGTTCTGCACTGCTTGCTAGCGCAATTATTGGATTTGCGCTTCTCTCTAACACCTCAGGGCCACGACACGTAATCGCGTCAAATACTGACGACCTCCTCAAGGCATTGGCCAGCAAGGACTCCGATGGCGATGGTCTTCTCGATTGGGAAGAGTCTTTGTACGGCACCGATCCACAAAACCAACACTCAATTGACGCAACCCTTACTGACGCTGAGGCAGTGGCGCAGGGAAAGGTGAGTATCGCAGCACCAAAGGCTGCTACAAGTACACCTGAGGCTGTTGCTGGTGAAGATGTACCGGTCCCTGATCCTGCATCTGGCAGCTTTACCGAGCATTTTGCTGACTTCCTCTTTACTGAATACGCATCACGCATTGCAGGCACTAACCCGAGTGATGCAGAAAAGAAGCGGGTGATTACCGACATTGTGAGCGCATTTAGTGAAAACACTGATAAGTTCTTTGTTTCGCGCTACACTTTTAACTCCCTCACTGTTTCAACCGACGCTGACCTCACCACCTATGTTGGGGCAGTGGAATCACTGTTTACCCAAAAGGGTACTGGTCTTGATACGAGTGACCCGACCACTCTTATTAGCGCTGCGATAGAAAACGATGACGCTGCGGCAAAAGAAAAGCTTATTGTCTTTGCCCGCTTTTACGCATCACTTGCAAACGCCCTTGCAAAAACAACCGTACCAAGCAGTGTTGCCGATGCACACCTTGCACTCGTGCAGTCCTTTGATCGATTCTCCATTGCGCTTGCGGCAATAGGGCACGTAGATGCTGACCCGCTCATTTCTCTAGCGGTGCTCCCGCTCTTTGATAGCGAGCCTTCTGCGGCAACTGACGCGCTTGGAAAAATAGTCACCATATTCACACGCGCAAAGGGCACGCCGCAATCAGGAGAGCCTGGCTATATTCTTCGTAGCCTTTCCGTTCAAACAGAGAACCTATGATCTCCCGTACTTTTACAAAAAAAGTGTTGCAGGTGGTGGGTATAGGGTTCTTTGCACTCACCCTAAGCCTTTCATCACTGAGTTTTGGCGCAACAAAAGTCCACGCGCAAGCGGTTGTTGCAGAAGCAAACCCTGCAGTGATTACCGGCGAGGTTTCAGGCTTCTTTGAGAAGGTCTGGAACCTTAGCACCAAAGTTGGTCTCGACAAGATAGCGTGGATGACCGCAAAGAAAGCGATTCAATCAATGACCAAGAGCACGGTGAATTGGATTCGTACCGGCCGAGGTGGGGCAAGTATGTACGCAACAAACCTTCAGAAGGACATGCTGCAGCTTGGTGATGCGGTTGCCGGTGACTTCATCAGTGACATTGTGGGCACAACCTTTTTCTGTTCACCATTTAGACTTGAGCTTGCAAGCATGATTGATTTGAATTACTTCCGCTACACAAACAAAGGAGGATTCTTTGAGTCTAATACTTGTACCCTTTCTGGGCTTTGGGGCAGCGTAAGTGATTTTTATGACGGCTTCGTAAAAGATAATGACTTCTCAAAAGGAGGATGGCAGGGATGGTACGAGCTCACCACGAAGCCGCAGAACAACATCTATGGCGCGTACACAAATGCAAGCGCTGAGCTTGGTGCACGACTCACTAACGCACAAGGAGACCAGCTTCGCCTCCTTGACTGGGCACAAGGTTTCTTCTCGTGGTGTGGTGACGAACCGAAGACGGGCACTACGACGACTGCAAAACTAAATAACGAAACCTGTCGAGATGCAAAGGGGAATCCAAAACCAATAAAGACCCCAGGGTCGGTCATTCAAAATCAGCTCACCGGTACACTCGGCTCAACGTTCCGTCAGCTTGAGCTTGCTGATTCGTTCAATGAAATTATCTTTGCAGCAGGCACCGAGCTGGTGCAGGGGCTTACCCGAAGTGGTGGGGATGGTCTCGCGGGTGTTGTTTCGCAGTACCTACGACCAAGCACCTTCCTAGGAGAACTACTTGGTGACAAAAAATCAGGTGATGGCACTGACGAAAGAGAGCAGGGGTATAGCCCGGGCACCCGAGCCATTAAGGGTCTTATCACCAGTATTCTTGAGCAAATTGACACCGTCAATGACGCAAAGAGCAAAACCGCCAAGTTGTCTACTGCTGCAGAAAAAGCAGTAAAAGATCTGACAACCCTGAAAACAAAGCAGTATCAGCAGGCACCAACTACATGGGTATGCCCAATAACCGCACAGGCGGCGATAGATGACTTGAAACCAGTTTCAACATACGTAACAAACGTGCAAGACAAGTCCAACAAGGCGCTCGACAACCTTGAACTCATGCTTGCAGAAAACCAGGCCCTCGTGGAACAGCTGGTGACTATTGAAAACCAAAAGTTTGACCTAGAAGAGGAGAAGGCAGCGATACAAAAAAAGACTGAGCTTTCTGATGCTGATATCGCTCGTGTTGTGCAAATTGATGAAATCCTCCGCGTGCAAGTATCAGAAGACCTCATCAAATACAGTGACACAGCAGATAAGCGGCTTGTCGCTTTTGATGAGCTCCTTGTTGACGGTAGCCGCATGCTTCTTGCATCTGAAATTGCGGGTATCGTGCAAAACACCAATGAAGGAGGTGATCCTCCAACGACCATGTTCTCAAAGGCAAAGTGGTACTCTGCAAAATCAAACGACAAGCACCGTTGCAGCAATATTTACTCGCACCCAGGTGGCCTACGAGATAACCTAGACGCACAGCTCCTTGAGAAGAAACGCCGCATGCAAACTGCGCTCATACAAGAAGCAACCGCACGACAAAATGGTGACAAGACCTCAGCTGATCAATACCTTGCGCAGGCAAACATGCACCGAGCAGATGCTCAGGCTATTGCCGACCTTTCAAAGAGAGCTGCTAAAGAAGTTGGAAAGACTACCGGGGAAGAGGTGAAGCGTTGGGATATTGAGCGATATATAAATGAGACCGCACGAAAGACTGCAGAGCTCTGGGTTGATTTGGTTGGAAAGTATGAGGAACAAGTGGTGGCTTCTGAGATGACTGAGGATGAGGCGGATCAGGCACTTACGCTTCTCGCTGCAATAGATGAGAATATTAATGGACTCATATCTGCAAGCAACTTCGATACCGCAAATCAGCGAATTGGTCTTGTGCGAGAGGCTCTTGATGGGGTTGCCGGGGAACTTGAAGATGGCGACAAGGCGGGAGCGCGAACAGCGCTCATGAATGCATTCAATGGCATTGATATTGATTCTGTCATTATCCGAATCAATGGAAATGACACACCACCGAGCTCACTTGCATATCAAACTCCATTTACGGTGAGCTGGTCTTCTGTAAA
>JAHFMT010000018.1 GCA_023267735.1 Candidatus Kaiserbacteria bacterium | reverse complement strand
AGCCCCACGTGGCATGCCACAGGTTGAAGTAACCTTTGACGTGGATGCCAACGGTATCCTCACCGTAAAGGCAAAGGAGAAGACTACGGGCAAAGAGCAGTCTATCCGCATTGAAGGCTCCACCGGTCTTTCCAAGGAAGACATAGAGAAGATGCAGAAGGATGCGGAAGCGCATGCTGCAGAAGACACAAAGCGCAAAGAACTTATCGATGCCAAGAACCTTGCGGAACAGATGGTATACACCGCTGAGAAGGCAGTGAAGGATGCGGGCGACAAGGTACCTGAGGACGTGAAGAAGGAAGTGGAAGAAAAGGTTGTAGCGCTTAAGGAGGTGAAAGAGAAAGATGATCTTGAAGCTATCAAGACCGCATCTGAAGCACTCTCCACAAGGCTATCAAAGATTGGTGAAGCAATGATGAAAGCAGGACAAGCAGCACCAGCTGAAGGTGAACAGAAACCACCAGAGGCAGAGGCGACGGATGCTGAGTTTAAAGAGAAGGAATAAGAATCACAAAACACCCGCTCTAGCGGGTGTTTTGTTTTACTTTGACTTCATATATACGGAGGCGTAGAGTGCGGCTAGTTCTTTGAAAGGTTTGCCATAGCAGAAAGTGCCTCTAGGGGGCGTTTCCTGCTATGGCAAACCGGAATATCTTCGGAGCCCGCTGGCACGCGACAATGTCCGCAAGGATAGTCGCTTTTAAGGAGGTACGTCGTGGAATCGACAACCGAATTAGCAAAAACGCTGGGGCTTGCGCACAAGCTCTTTCTGGCAGGTGATGCAGTGGGCTTTCTCTCAAGCGAATGGAACACGCTTGGCGAGAATCGTCCAATGCTCGCTGCGCTGCGGAAAGTCATCGCGGGGGAAGCACATATTGTGCTTAAGCGCCCGATTGTGGACTTCGCTGCTCCGCCGTTCATTCCGGAGGGGTGGAAGTTGCGTTCGCACAGGCGAGATGGTTTTTTCGGAAAACCCTTCGAATTCAATATCGATGTGGTGGTGCCATGGAATGTCCATCAACAGCGCACCGACCAGTGGATGAGTGGAGACGAAATGGAGCGTGCAGCCCGTGGTCTCCCCGTGATGAATGCCTGTGCACTGGACTTCTTCCTCGAGAACAAGCATCTCATCCCAGCGTCGTTCAAGAAGCTGCTGAAGGAGAACAAGTACATCCTCTTCTGGGGGACTATCTACGAGGTTCCTGGTGGCAAGTTGGGCGTCCGGTCACTCTCGAAGAAGGATCTGACGGATGAGACGCGAGAAGCGGCGTACCATGTGGTCAACGACCATGCCAACTTCTACACGGACACACATTACCTGGCGCTCTATCGGGAGCCAGCGGAGGTGTAGTTCAAGAAAAGTTATTGGTCTTGGGGGCTCGGCGGAATCGTCGAGCCCTTTTTACATCACATAGGTTCGCGCGTATAATCGCCGCATGGGTAAGGACTATTACGCGATACTTGGTATTGATAAGGGCGCAAGCAAAGACGACGTCAAAAAGGCGTTCCGTAAGCTCGCACAGCAGCATCATCCAGACAAGGGTGGGGATGAGGCGAAGTTCAAAGAGATCACCGAGGCATATGCGGTCTTGGGAGATGAGAAGCGCCGCAAGGAATATGACACGCGTGGAAGTAGCTTTGGAGGTGGTCAGGGTGGTGGCTTTGATTGGAATCAGTACGCGGGTGGTTTTGGGCAAGGGGGTGTGGAGTTTGATTTGAATGATTTGTTTGGAGACTTTGGGGATATGTTTGGTGGTGGTCGTCGTGCGGCAAAGGCACGGGGACGTGATATCTCAGTTGATCTTGATGTCACCTTTAAAGAATCTATTCTTGGTGCACACAAAACTATCCGCATTGCGAAGGTGTCTGCGTGTGATACGTGCAAAGGGTCGGGGGCAAAGCAGGGAACAGCATTTGATACGTGTAAGACGTGTAGCGGGTCAGGGCGTATTAGTGAAATGCGCCGTACCGTGTTTGGGCAATTCACGAACACGCGTGTGTGTGATGTGTGTGATGGTGCAGGGAAGATTCCAAAAGAGAAATGCCCTACCTGTGGCGGCAAGGGTGTAGCCCGCAAGGAGGAAGACATTAACGTCACCATCCCTACCGGTATTGAGCAAGGGGAAATGCTTCGTGTGTCAGGGCAAGGTGAGGCACTGAAGGGTGCTGCAGCAGGGGATTTGTATATAAAGGTACGGGTGAAGCCACACAGTGTATTCCGCAAAGAGGGGAATAGCCTCGTGATGGATCTCCCGCTCCCGCTTTCTGACGCATTGCTTGGTACCACCGCATCTATTACGACCATTGATGATAAGCAGATAGAAGTTAAGGTACCGCCACTCACTGAGCCGGTGCAGGTACTGCGGGTGCGTGAGAAGGGGGTGCCAGGACGAGGGGGACGAGGTGACCTATTTATCAACGTTTCAGTTGCCATGCCAAAGAAACTTTCGGCAAAAGCAAAGAAGGCGATAGAAGAGTTGAAGCGGGAGGGAATATAGTCCACTTTTCCACGGGTTTCGTATAGACAGGGCGTGATACTATGACAGCATGCGCGGCATCTTTTCTAACGTACTAGCATGTTCTCGTACGTATCTTGTACCGAGAAAGAAACTCATTGCGGTAGTACTTGCCGGTGCGATAGTGCTGACACCATTTTTCGTACTTGGTAAACATTTTGTAGAAGCATCCGGTAACACCTACCACCCAACCGTATGTCTTGGTGGATGGGAAGGGGTGCAGCAGGCAAGTGGCGAGCCGGATGCGGCAAGTACGTCAGACTTCTCACATCAGACCGCAGCGTATCTTGCGCCAGATACCTCTGCACAGATCTTCTGTGGATACTTCCCCGTTGAAGAAAAGAAAAACATGCCAGTGTCGGCACATGTTTCATTCTCGTGGTTGTTTGTTGAACCAGAACAGGCACCAACCGGTGGTGAGGCAACACCGGATTCTCAAAATACTGATCAGCCCGCAGACACAACTACACCAGAAACACCAAGTGAACCTGCTCCTGCAGAACAGGCAACTCCCGTGGAAGAGGCTCCTGCACCCGAGCCAGTGCCAGAGGTTGCCCCTGCACCCGAACCTGCTCCTGAGCCAGCACCTGCTCCCGCAGAAGAGTCGGTATCAAGTGTGTCTTCCGTAGCGCACGCACTTCTTGCTCACTTTGCACAGGTGGCACACGCACAAGAGTCAACTGAAGACTTGCTTGAAGTCACGTACAGCTTTGATGGGGTGGACTGGTACAGTGCGGGTAAAGTGAATCGTGGTAACTGGCAGGACTTCAGCACGTCTATTCCTGCAAACTCATGGGCTGAGTTATCACAGTTGCAGATTAAGATCTCGGCAATTCCTTCTCTTGGTGCTCGGCCACCTATATACCTTGATGCCATGCAGTTGGTGATTGAAAGTGATCAGACGCTGGGTGAGATTGCAGAGCAGACGGTTGCGGCAGTGGGTGCGGTGTTTGATCAGCTCACACCAGAACCTACCCCTGAGCCGCTACTTGAGCCAGAGCCAGTACTTCCTGCGCCTGCACTACCGGTGAAGGCAGCAACTAAAAAGGTGCTCTCGTTTGCTGAAGACGGTGCGGCGATACAAGTAGGTGCCCGCTTGCCGGTGCCAAAGGTAACGGTGGGTGAGAGCGGTCTGTCTATGTCCGTACGTGGTACGTGTACCAAGCCATACTTTGTAGTGCTGACGTATAGAAGTGTGGAAGAGTTTACGAAGAAGCCACGCTCCTTTGTCTCAAACTATGCTGGCAACTGTGTGAGCGGCACCTTTAGCTACGACATGAGTCAGATGCCGGTTGATACCAAGCCAGGCACCTACTACCTCGTCGTGGGTGAACAGGGTGAAGAAGGTTCTTGGGTGCCGGCATCTGCACTCTTGCCAATACTGATTCGTCCGGTGGATGTAGAGGTGCCACCGTCTTCCTAGTATGGCTATCGTCGCACGCACCCTTGAGGGCACCACACTCGTTGTCGTGACCCCTGCACCGCCTCTTGGCACGCCGGATCCTAGCCGGCTCTTCGCACTTTATACTGGACAGGAATCTGCCGGTGCTCGTTTCCTTGATGACACTGCCCTTGGGGTGCGTGTCTTCTCACTGCCGGCACTTGAACTACGCATTATCTTTGAGCCAACCCGTATTCGTCTTGAGGCAACCAGTGCAAAGAAGCCGCACGAGCTGAAGCTTGCGGAGCATGCTGCAAGCATCATCAAAGAGTTCTATCCAAAGATGCCCTTTACGCGCTATGGGTTTAACTATGACATCACGTACCAGTATGATGCGGTCATTCCGCAGCGCCAGGTTATCGGTGCATTCTTTGATGATGAGACCGTAGAGCGTACGACCCACTTTGGGTGGCAGGCAACACTGGCAAAAGATAAGGGGAAGCGACGGGAGACCTATTTCTTTAAGGTGGTATCACCACTTGAGTTGCGCGTGCTCTCTAACATTGAGTTTGAGCAATCATTTCCTCTCACACACGAAAGTCAGGAAGCGTTTGAGCGCTGCTACAGCGAGGCGAGCGATATTGTGGAGCATACGCACTTTTCCTAAGCTATGACGATTTCACGAGATGGCGTGCGCATGACCGAACAGCGTCCAGCGCACTGGATGAAGCTGCTCGCACTCATTGCGGTTGAGGCAGTACTCTCACTCTTTGTATACGTATCATTTGCCGCGCACGCACTCTGGCCAGATGATTCTGAGGCGGCTGCAGGTGTTTCTTCAGTACTTTCATACGAAGGCCGCTTGATGGATGCCAGTGGTAATCCGCTCGGTGGTACGGGTACGTCATACTGTTTCCGCTTTTCTATTTATGATGCTGCAACTTCTGGTACCAAACTGTGGCCTGCAGGTACACCAGCTACTACCATGGCAACCTCTACGGATGGTGTCTTCTCTGCGCTTATCGGCCAGGCAGATTCATTGACGTATAACTTTTATGACAGTGACACGACGTATCTGAATGTTGAAGTGAACACGACGCCAACCACCTGTGCGGGATCATGGGAGACACTCAGTCCCCGTCAGCAGATAGCAGCAACCGGGTATGCCCGCAGTGCAGCAAACGTGTATAGCTCACTCTTGTTTACCGACAACAGTAACAGCCGTGTGCAGATAGGTGCGGGTACTGGCGGTGCTTCCCCAAAGCTCCTTGGTCTTGATGTGAAGAACACCAACGACTATATCGGCCAGTCCTGTTCTACTTCCGGTACGGTGTGGTACAACTCAGCCATCAGCAAGGCATTGGTGTGTGAAAACGGGGTGATACAGGCGATATCAAATTCTTCAGCGACGACAACACTTGCCGCGATAAATGCTAATACAGGTACGCCTGCAACGACGGGCACCATCGTGTTCTCAAACAGCAACGGCGTAACGTTCGGTATTAACGGCAACACGATTACGGCGAGTGTGAATGCGGGTGGCGCTGGAAGTATCAATGTGTTCTCACCGTCATATCCACTTGGTACGACCTCACAAACCCAGGGTGCTATGGGTGTTACTACTGCATCAGCAATGTTCTACCCAGTTATTATTCCAAATAACATTGCGTTTAACGTGCTTCAGGTGGTGCAGTCACTTTCATTTGTGACGGCAACCGGAACAGGCCAGCAAACTATCAGAAGCACCTTTGGTCTTTTCTCAAACAATGCTGGTACGCTTTCACTCATTTCAAGTAACAGTCTTTCACTTGCGCTCACGAACAACAGTGTGTCAGCAACGGTCTCATATGCCAGTGCTACTGCAACAACAGGCTATGGGTATGGAACACTTTCAGCATCAACTACCGCAAACATCCAATCATCCTTTGGTACCGTTGGTAACCGTTTAGTGGGGCTTCAGTTTGGAAACTCAATGAGTCTCTCAGGAGGTGTGTATTGGCTGGGTGTGCTGCAACGCCAGTCCTCATCGGGATCAAACATTGGCCTTTCAACCGCCATGATTGGTAACACGATTAACTCAGGTGTGTATGCCGGTCTTGCAAACATTGGTAACGTAAGCAATGCGACGAACTATACGTTGCGTCTCCCATTTGCGGGTCTCGGTCCATACACCAGTACTGGTTCAGCAGGGTATGGTGGTACCGCGCTCCCATCATCCGTATTCCTTTCAGGTATTTCCCATACGGGTAGCGTGATACCGCTTATGACGTTCGCAAGTACCTAGAATATGAAACCTGCTGTTGTTGTAGAAAACCTAAACCTTGGACTGCATAATGCGGATCTTGTTGCTGCTGCCGAGCGATTGAGTCGTGGAAAGACGTATCAAGACCTCTCTACGATCATCATCTGTCCCACTCGCGGTATGATTCCTGACCGTGTAGTGCAGAGCTGGATGGGTCTCATTCGCCCCATGAATCAAAAGTGTATCGGTCCTATTTTCTTTCGTGGATACGAAGTGGGGGAAGCCTACAACATGGCATTTGATTTCATCACTAACCACCCAGATCTTTCTAAGTGGAAGTATGTTCTTACCATTGAAGAAGATAACTTGCCACCACCTGACGGGCTTATTAAGTTGTATGAGAGTATTGAAGACTATGATGTAGTGGGTGGGCTCTATTGGACAAAAGGTGAGGGTGGTCAGCCGATGATTTATGGCGATCCAAGTGTGCCTGAACTTAACTTCATACCGCAGGTGCCACGCCCTGATACTATTCAGCAGGCAAATGGTCTTGGTATGGGCTTTAACCTCTGGAAGATAAGTATGTTTACGGACGGAAAGATTCCAAAGCCATGGTTTAAAACCGCACAGGAATTTACCCCAGGCGTAGGTGCAAAGGTGTACACTCAGGACCTCTACTTCTTTGAGCAGGCAGGGAAGTTGGGGTACAAGTTTGCCTGTGATACCCGAGTGCATGTTGGGCATTTAGATCCACAATCAGACGTCGTATGGTAAAAACACTTCTTATTATTGTTGGTATCGCTGCTGCCTTTGGTGGTGGCTGGTTCCTTGCACCTCGCCACTCATTTTTTACGGATGCACCATATGCGGTTGAGGACTTTCCATTCATTAACCCAAGCGCAACCCTTAACCTGAAGAAGCATTTCATCATAAACATGAGTCCATTGCGGGAAGAGTTCACCACTATTCGTGCACGTTTCTCGCAAAAGACGTACGTGTACTTTGCGTATCTTAATAACGATTCGTGGATTGGTCTTAATGAGCGCGATCACTTTGTTGCCGCAAGTACCATTAAGGTACCGCTTTCCATGGCCATCATGAAAATGGTGGAGGAAGGGAAACTTGCACTTGATACCCCGTACACGCTTGCCGAAGAAGATCTTGATGATCGCTTTGGTGATTTGTATAAAAGAGGTGTGGGAGCGACGCTCACTATTCGTGAACTCATTGAAGTGATGCTCACCCAATCTGACAACACTTCAATGAAGGCACTGTTCCATATCGCACGTGATATTGGCATCACTGACCCGCTTGCTGACGTGTATGCCTTTATGGGTTGGGACAGCTATGCAAATTTTGGTGAGACGCCAACCTACATTGAGATTAATCTCAAAACACTGTCAAACATGTTCCTCTCACTGTACAACGCTAAGTTTGTTGATCTGGAACATTCACAAATAATTCTCTCGTATCTTGATCACTCTATATTTAATGATGAGATACCCGCAGGTGTGCCAGAGAGTATTTCGGTAGCACATAAGGTTGGTATGCAGGTGGAAAGCAATAGCTATACCGACTGTGGCATTGTGTATGCTCCTAATAGGAACTACCTGCTGTGTGTTGGGTCTGAGGGTGCTGATAAGGCGACGGCAGATAAGTTTATTGCTGAGATTTCCCACGCAGCATACGATTTCGTGATCAATAACTAAGGGAGGTGCCCGAACACCTTGCACAAGGTATACTCCTTCCCATGAAGCTTGATGTTGCCTGTGGTCAGAATAAGCGCCCTGGATTTACTGGTATTGATATTGCCCCTGGTGAAGGGGTGGATATAGTCCATGACCTTAACGTGTTTCCGTGGCCTATTAAGGATCACTCAGTAGAGGAGGTGCATATTTCCCACTACGCAGAGCATGTACCAGACCTTATGAAGTTTATGAATGAACTCTGGCGTATTTGTCAAAAGGGTGCCAAGGTTTCTATTGTTGGCCCGTACTACACCTCTATTCGTGCATGGCAAGATCCCACCCACGTGCGTGCGCTCTCAGAGGCAACCTGGTTGTATTTCAACAAGGCATGGCGTGAAGCAAACAGGCTTGATCACTATCCTATTACCGCTGACTTTGATATGACCAATGCGGTACTCTATTTCAATGAGCCGTGGAATCAAAAATCAGAAGAAGCGAGGCAGTTTGCGGTCCGTCACTACTTCAACGCGGTATCCGATATCATGGTAGAACTCACAACCCGTAAATAAGTATGAAGATGAAAACCATACGCACGCGCTCGATACACATCCTAGTGCTTGCGGCGGTCTTCTTTGTATCAGGCCTGGTGTTTTTCATTACCCGCATGATTGCGGATGAGCCAGTGTCTCAAGTTGCCTCAGTACCTGGTCTTACCACTACCGAACCAGCACAGCCAATACCAGCACTTCGTGGGTATCCGCTGCCGAAGACGTTTACGACATTTACCTATACGAAGAACGTGGGTGACAGAGTGGTCTCGGGAACCTGTGCAGATATGTACTTTGTGGTGTTGGTGTTTGCCCAAGACGTGGACTACCGTGTGAGCCCTCTTGATGCGAAATATAATCGTGCGGTTGCTTGTACTGGCGGGAAGGCCGAGGTCTCTATCCCCACAGACACGCTCCCGCTTACTGAGGGCGAGCGATACTATGTGATTATGGCCGACCAAGGACGTACCGGTACCTGGTACAACCCGCGGTAACACTATCTATGCAAGAATCACACACCCGTCACGCCCCATCACTGCTTCGTCGGTTTCGTCTACCTATTATTGTGGTAGCAGTACTCGTACTTGCCTACCTATGCTTCGGCGCAGTGCTCACCCGCACCGTGGGACTGTATATGGCGCAATGGAGCAGTGATCGATATGCGTTTTATCTTGAAAGCGGTGAGGCACTCTATGGCCGCGTTGCCGGTGTCTCGCTCGGCAGTATCGTGCTCAAAGATGCATATTCGTTTCAACAGGTATCAGTTGGTGAGACCTCTACAAGCAATCTGATTGCCGCAACGGATAACCCGCTTACTCGTCCCGATAACTGGATGGTACTTTCTCGCAGACACGTTGTCTTTTATGAGCGTATTGGTAGCGAAGCATCCATTTTGAAGGTTATTGGGAGAACACGATGAAACGCTTGGTAGCGGTGCTCGCACTCTTTCTCATACCGCTATCTGCGTTTGCGGTTAACGCAACCTCAACAAGCTTTTATGTGCGCCAGAACGTGCAGTCTATGTCAGGGGGTAACAGTACGTGGTCGTTTAGTACTTCCACCTCATTCCGATTCCTTGGAGCCGGAGGTCAAACAGCGGTAGGTACGTCTACGCCAGGAACAAACTATTCTCTCGGAGGAGGTATTCTGCAGAACCTCACTGAAAGTATTCAGCCTGCGTACACACTTGCGCACTATCACTGGCGCAATGATGATGGATCAGAGACAACCGCAACGCAGGCAGTGGGATCACAGGATGTGGCAAACTCTGCGGTGGCAAAGAGCACCACCGTACGGTTGCGTGTCGCTATTTCAAACGAGGGTGGCACCGAAGGGTCATATACGACACAGCAGTTTCGTCTTGAGTACGGGCTTAAGTCAACGACGTGTGCAGCGATAGTTTCATGGACTGATGTGGGGGCGGGTGCCGGGGATTGGGACATGTCGAACTCAGCAAACCTTACCAACGGTGCGAACACTACGAACATTGCACTTGGGGTAGGTGGGGTCAGTGACGAGAACAATCGCTTCGTCACCAGTAACGGTAGTGTGCTTGATACTGCCAGTCAGTCATCTGCGGTATCGGTAGCGAGTGATGCGTTTATTGAACTGGAGTACTCAATTACGGCACTGACCGCGGCAACTGATGGTGGTACGTATTGTTTTCGTGTAACGAATGCTGGTAGTACGAGTCTCTATACGTATTCCGTCTACCCTGAAGCAGTCATTTCTTCACCGTTGACGTTCACCACCACGACGAACCAGTTCGGTACGCTTACGCCAGGAACGGCAAAGTTTGCTACAACCACACTGTCGGTAAGCTCAAGTAACAGTACGGGATGGAATGTGATTCTCTCAGGAGATGATCGGGCAACAGGAAACACCACCCTTGATCTCACGACTGATCCATCGGTCGGCATCACTGACCAAACCGAATGGATTCCTGGTGCCGCTACAACCACTGCAGGAAATGCGGTTCGTATCGGTTCTCTCATAAACAGTGCAGATGTATTGGCATTCCGTGTCATGACTGCCTCAGGTACCGCGGCGTTTCGGGCAAGTGCATGGTGGGGAACCACTGATGCGTATACCGATAGTGCAACAACCTTGTGGGCAGGCTTTGCCTCATCAACCGCAAGCAATAAAAAGATAGGGAACACGAGCGTTACCTCAGGTGGCACCGCATTGAGTACGGTTCTCTACTACCTTGATGTGCCCACCACGCAACAGAACGGTTCCTATGACGGTGGTCTCACCTACACGGCGACCGCGAACCCATAGCATATTGGGGATAACTACTAGCGTATATCGCGTATCTCCTCGTATACTTACGGTATACCAACCTATATTTACTTATGAAGCTCACCGTTGCTCTTTACCGCTCGAACCTCGCATTGCTCCTGATAGCATCGCTCATCACGACCACACTCTTCGGTTCCTTCTATGCGTATCGTGCACACGCAGATGCGGTATCTCTTTCGGTGACGGTGGCAACGGCACTTACGTTTACCACCAGTACAAACCAGTTCGGTACCCTTACCCCTGGTACGTATAAGGTTGCAACAACAACACTTTCTGTAACAACCAACGACACCAGCGGTTGGAATGTGACACTTTCCGGTGACGATCGTGTTACAGGAAACACTACCCTTGACCTCACGACTGATCCATCGGTCGGCATCACTGATCAGGCCGAGTGGATTCCGGGTGCGGCAACCACTACTACAGGAACTGCAGTGGTGCGTGGTTCCCTTGATAACTCAGGTAACGTACTCGCGTTTCGTGTCATGACCGCCTCTACCACCAACGGTACTCCATTCGTTTCAACTTCGTGGTGGGGTGCTACAGATGCTGACGGAACGGCAAAGTTTGCAGGTATCGCATCTTCTACCGTGCAGCGCATGATTGGTAACGCGGGTTCAGGTTCATATAGCTCAAGCGCACACTTAAACACCGTTCAGTATTACCTCAACGTGGCAGCTTCCCAGCAAAGCGGTTCCTATGACGGTGGTTTGACCTATACCGCGACAGCAAACTAAAACCGCGCTACTATAGGCCCTATATGAAAAACGCGGGCATCAAGGGGGTACTTCTCGGACTACTATTCTTGGCGCCTGTCTTTGCGGCGCAGGCCTCTACAGG
>JAHFMT010000004.1 GCA_023267735.1 Candidatus Kaiserbacteria bacterium | reverse complement strand
GGTAACACGAGATGCGGAAATTGCCTTAAGACCGTGAGAACCAAACGCGATGGTGATACCGCGAGTCTCTGGGCGTGCCAAACGCTTCTCGCTCTTGCGATTGGTCTGCCACTTTCGGTGTTTTACTTTCTTGGGAAACAACATACGAAAAATATTATGCGCGAGCTGGCGCTGCAGGGCGAGCCTCAGCCTGACGGCGTTCCATACCAGGATAAATGTTGCCCTGGTAGATCCACACCTTTACGCCGATAACGCCGTACGGGAGGTATGCCTTCTCGGTCGCGAAATCAATGTCTGCACGGAAGGTCTGAAGTGGAATACGACCACGCTTGATCTCTTCACGACGAGACATCTCAGCGCCACCAAGGCGTCCTGATACCACGATACGTACACCCTGTACTTCGCGTACCGCCATTACCTTCTCCACCGTCTGCTTAAGGATGCGACGGAATGGCATACGCTTCTCAAGACCTTCAGCAACCATGTATGCCACCACTGCAGCATTGGTTTCTGCCTGACGAATCTCTACGATATCAATCTTTACGGCACGCTTGTCGGCAGGAGCTGCGGTGTGTACCACCTCACCCATTTGCTTACGCAGCTTTACTGCGTTCTCACCCGAGCGACCGATAACCAATCCTGGACGTGCGGTGTGGATGATGATGCGGAGCTCACTGTCGGTGCGCTCAATTTCAACGTTACCGATGTACATAGAGCGAAGACGCTTTGCGATAAAGGCACGGATAGCAGCATCTACGCGAATGTTCTCGCGGAAATTCTTCTTGCCAGCAGCAAACCAGCGGCTCTTCCAATCACGGATGATGCCGAGGCGGTGTGCGTAAGGATGTACAGTGTGTGTCATAAAAAGGTTATGCGGCAAGGATGACGCGTACAAGACTGCGACGACGACGAATCGGCGTTGCACGACCCATAGCACGTGGCATGTAGCGCACCATGACCCCACCGTTATCAACGGTGATGGACTTTACGCGCAACTGAGTAATATCATCGCCCTTTGCGGCAGCACTCGCTGCAGCGCTTTCAATAAGCTTCTTGATAGGAAGCGCCGCACGCTTTGGAAGGAATGAGAGTGCGATAAATGCTTCAGGGAGCTTCTTGCCCTTTATAAGGTCAGTGACCAAACGCACTTTACGTGGAGACTGTGGGTATCCAGAAAGCTCAGCGGTCGCGCCCTTAAGCACTGCTGCCTCTGCCTTCTTAGGAGCAGCAACTTTCTTCGTAGTCTTTTTTGTGGAGGTGGCCATGGTACGTAAAACTATTTCTTATCTGCTGGCGCCTTTGCTGCCTTTGCTGCAGCAATATCAGCCTCCTGTTTCTTCACCTCAAGCTCTTTCTGCATCTTACCGCCGTGACGGATAAACTTCTTGGTAGGTGAAAATTCACCAAGACGGTGCCCTACCATTTCCTCAGAAACGATTACATCAATAAATGACTTGCCATTGTGTACGGCAAAGGTAAAACCAACCATTTCTGGACTGATCTGTGAGCGGCGGGCCCAGGTCTTGATCGCTGAAGAACCCGACGGCTTTTTGCCTTCGATTTTCTTCAAGAGCTTGATGTCCACGAAGGGACCTTTTTTAATTGACCGAGACATGTGAAATAAATACCCGCCACGCGGGATACGTGAAATCTAACGGAAACGATTAGTAATGTCAACGATACCGAGGTTTTCGGCACCGATCCGGAGGCCTCATTGCGCTCGCGGACCTTGTAAACCAGCCCCGCACTAGCCCTTCTTGCGCTTGCCGACCTTGCGGCGAGACACAATAAAGACGTTGGAATACTTCTGCGGCGTACGCGTCTTCTGGCCCTTGCCGGTTGGCTTGCCCCAGAGACTCTTGGCACGCTTCAGACCACGGCCCTGCTTACCTTCACCACCACCGTGTGGGTGGTCAACCGGGTTCATGGCAGTACCACGCACCGTTGGGCGGATACCCATCCAACGGGAGCGGCCTGCCTTACCGATAACGACGAGGTTATGCTCTTCGTTACCGACAGAACCGATTGATGCCCAGCACAAGTCAGATACCTTACGTACTTCCGTAGAAGGCATCTTGATGAGGGCAAAGCCAGCATCGTGTGCAATCACTTCAGCGTAGTTACCTGCGCTGCGTACCAAACGTGCACCCGCACGTGGCTGCAATTCAATGTTGTAGATAAAGGTACCTACCGGAATGCGGCCAAGTGGCGTACGGTTGCCTGCTGTAATAGCGGCATCCTCAGACACCATAAATGTCGTCCCTACTGTAAGACCCTTCGGTGCGATAACGTAGCGACGCTCACCGTCTGCGTACACCACCAAAGCGATGAATGCAGAACGATATGGATCGTACTCAATGGTTTCAACACGTGCAGGAATATTCTTCTTGTCGTAGCTGAAATCAACATCACGAAGACGGCGCTTGTGACCACCACCCTGGTGACGAGTCGTGATGCGACCAAAGCCGTTACGACCTGCCTGGCGCTTCTTGTTGCGCATCAATGCCTTCGTTGGCTTGTCGCCAGAAAGGAGCTCCTTGAAAGGGAGCGTAGTCATGAAGCGACGGCTTTTTGTTGTTGGGCGGTAGGATTTCATACGAATAAGGCTACAGATTACGCAAACTGGAGGGTATCACCCTTCTTGAGGTACACATACGCCTTGTGGCGACGTGCGCGCGTACCAACACCACGACGCGTGCGGAGTGTCTTCTTCTTTGCAGGAAGGTTTACTACATTTACCTTGCGTGGCGTTACGCCATAGAGCTTTGCAACCGCGAGCGCGATATCACGACCCGTTGCTTCAGGCGGAACTGCAAATACGTATACACCATGTTCAGTGCCAATAAGTGCCTTCTCAGAAAGCCATGGAGCACGAATAACATCATGGAGTGTTCCGGACGCATCCTTTGGAAGGACAATGGTGGTTGCAGAAGCAGCCTTCTTGGTAGAAGTCTTTTTTGCAGTCTTAGTGGTGCGAGAGAAAAGTCCCATAAATTATTTGGTTACACGCTTAGTGAGTGCTGCAAGTGCCTCAGTTGGGCGCTCAATCACGAGGTAACGGTGTGCAAGAAGCACTGCTGGGTTGATTGAACGAACCTCTGACACAAGCACGTGCTTAAGGTTGCGGAGGCTCTTTTCAGTGTTTGTATCGCGACCACCAAGTGCAATCACGGCAGATGCGCCCTTCTTAGCAGCAAGCGCTGCGTTAGCAGCCTTGCCAAGTGCAGCAAGTGCCGCAGCAGCATCCTTACTCTTTGGCATAGCAAAGGCGAACTTATCTACAAAGACGATTTCACCATCCTTGAACTTGCGGGTAAGTACTGATGCAAGTGCTGCAACACGCATCTTGCGATTGATCTTTACTGAAAATACACGCTCGGAAGTTGGACCATGCGTAATACCACCACCTACCCAAATTGGAGAACGGCTAGAACCATGACGTGCACGGCCAGTACCCTTCTGTTTCCAAGGCTTCTTACCACCACCACGCACTTCGCCACGACCCTTGGTATTTGCCACCACAGGACGAGCGTTTGCCTGCATGCCGTTTACCACCTGGGACACCAGGTCACCGTTCCATGCTGCATCAAAAAATGCTGCAGGGAGCTCAATAGTTCCCGCTTCCTTGCCAGCCATGCTGTATACCGGAGCAGAAAGAGCTCCAGCGGCTGCCTTCTTGGTGGTCTTCTTAGTTGTTTTTGTAGTAGCCATACGTAAAAGATTATGCGGAAACGACTTCTACCAAGGAGCCGCGTGCACCTGGCACTGCACCAGAAACGATGATTTCGTTTGCTGCGGCATCAATAGCGATAACCTTGAGATTCTTCACGGTTACGCGATCAGAGCCCATACGGCCTGCCATACGCATACCAGGGGCCACACGACCGCCTGCACGGCCAGGGCCACCACCAATAGAACCTGCCTCACGCTCAGAGTGCTTCTGACCGTGTGAGCGAGGACCACCATGGAACCCATGGCGCTTCACTACACCCGCAAAGCCCTTACCCTTCGTGATGCCAGACACAGCAACCACATCCCCAACCGCAAACGTATCAGCCTTGATTTCAGCATCAAGAGCAAAATCACCAGCGTTTTCAACACGGAATTCCTTAAATGCCTTAAATGCCTTGCCCTTAAGGTGACCGCGCACTGGCTTGGAAAGACGGCTTTCCTTCTGGGTATCAAAACCTACCTGAACTGCAGAATATCCATCAGAATCAACAGTTTTTACCTGAGTAACGGTAAGAGGTCCCGCAGAAAGTACGGTACCAGGAATAGCACGACCTTCTTCAGTGAAGATCTGGGTCATGCCCTTTTTACGCGCGAGAATGAATTTCATGGAAAAAATAAAGCGCGCCTCAATAGCGCGTAGAGTCTGGAAAGACTTTCCGGCCATTGGTCCGGCCAAAGCCGTACGTAGCGACTTGGCTACTCTACTAGACCCTGCATAAATATGCAAACACCCCCGCCAGTTTCCTGGCAGGGGTGTGATGATCGAGCTTTTGCGCCCTACAAAAGAACGGCGTTTCGTTCATGCATGCAAAGCGCATCGATGATACGGTTACGCTTTTCGCGCAACTCCCAGAACCGACTCCACCACAGCTTGGAGAACGTGGCGGCAGGCACTCGCAGATACTCCACCGACAGGTTAACTCCGGTAAAGAGATCGTTCGGGGCCATTTTTTGAACAGGCATGTACAGTTCTTCTCCGTCGAACTCCGCGATCTGGATGTTCACGATTTCCAGCCGCAAGAGATGCACCTGGCGCATAAGCGCTCGTGCCTTGAACTGAATGAAGTCCAAAGGACTCAGCAAGACTTTCGCGAGCCATCGTACAAAATGCATGGTGTCCTCCTTTTGCATCTAGCGTAGATGGTCGCACACGGCTGTAGAAAACACAAAACCGCCCAGAAGGCGGTTTTGTGTTTCCGAAATGAAGTGCGTTTGGCTACACCATCTTTACGTCAATACTGACGCCGGAAGGAAGATTCAGGTTAGTGAGTGCTTCAATCACTTTTGGCGATGGATTGAGGATATCAATCAAACGCTTGTGAATGCGCATCTCAAACTGCTCACGTGCGTCCTTGTGAACGAACGTGGAGCGGTTTACCGTCCAACGCTTGATTTCAGTTGGCAACGGGACCGGACCAACCACCTTCGCATCGAAGCGTGCAGCAGTGTCCATGATCTGCTTCACCGAGAGGTCAAGGATCTTGTGCTCGTAGGCACGGACGCGGATGCGGAGTTTATGCTCTGCCTCCCCTGCCGCTGCCTTCTTTGCGGTCTTCTTTGCCTTCGGTTTTTCAGTGTTCGTCGCCATAAGAATTATGCGTTGTTATGGTTCACTTATTTGACGATCTTCGTAACCACACCTGCACCTACCGTCTTACCACCCTCACGGATAGCGAAGCGCTGCTTCTCCTCAAGTGCTACTGGAGCAACAAGTTTTACGGCAAAGGTAACGGTGTCACCAGGCATAACCATCTCCTTACCAGCTGGCAAGGTTACGTCGCCGGTAACGTCAGTGGTGCGTACGTAGAACTGTGGCTTGTAGCCAGAGAAGAATGGCGTGTGACGACCACCTTCCTCCTTAGAAAGGATGTATACCTCAGCCTCAAACTCAGTGTGAGGGGTGAGCGTACCAGTCTTTGCAAGCACCTGACCACGATGAATGTCCTCCTTCTTCACACCGCGGAGCAAAATACCCGCGTTGTCGCCTGCCTGACCTTGGTCAAGAGACTTGTTGAACATTTCAATACCGGTAACGGTAGTCTTGGCAGTGTCTTTGAGACCGATGATTTCGATTTCTTCACCAACCTTGACGATACCGCGCTCAATACGACCCGTTACTACGGTGCCGCGACCTTCAATAGAGAAGATGTCTTCCACTGGCATAAGGAACGGCTTATCAAGCTCGCGCTCAGGCTGTGGGAAGTACTCATCCATAGTGTCGATGAGAGTCTTCACCTTCTGTGCCCACTCATCAGAAGCAGAGGTTGCTTCGAGAGCCTTCAAGCCAGAACCACGGATAACTGGAGTGTTTGCACCGTCGTAACCCTGCTTGGTGAGGAGTTCACGGATTTCTTCTTCCACAAGATCAACGAGGTCAGCTTCAGCCACCATGTCTACCTTGTTGAGGAAGATGATAAGGCGCTGGAGACCCACCTGCTTTGCAAGAAGGATGTGCTCGCGAGTCTGAGGCATAACACCGTCAGTTGCGGCAACCACGAGTACGGCGCCATCCATCTGGGCAGCACCCGTAATCATGTTTTTAATGTAGTCAGCGTGACCCGGAGCGTCTACGTGAGCGTAGTGGCGCTTAGGGGATTCGTACTCAGAGTGGTGAAGGGCAATGGTAATACCACGAGCCTTTTCTTCTGGAGCGTTGTCAATCTGATCTACCTTCTCAAGACGAGAGCCGTAGCCCTCACCCTTAAGGAGGTCGAGCACGTGCAGGATACTCGCAGTGAGCGTGGTCTTACCATGGTCAACGTGACCGATAGTACCTACGTTCATGTGCGGCTTGCTGCGATCGAAGCTGTCAGCCATAAATGAAAATAATGAATAATCGCCGAAGCGACTTACGTATAATTGCCAAACGCGACACCCGCGAGTACGTCAAAGAACACGCGGTACTGCGTTACTGCATACCGTACCACGGGCGCTCTAAGAAACGCAAGGGATTGCTGGATGTTTGACCGCTCCCCTCCAAAAACACACAGCGCCCCAAGTGGAGCGCTGTGTGTTTTCAAGGAATAACCGCAAATAAGGCTATTTTGCCTTCTTTGTAGCCTTTTTAGCTGGTTTTTTAACGATATTCTTCACTGCCTTCTTAGCGGCTGCCTTTACTGGAGCGATTTCTGCCTGAATGTGCTTCCAGTTAGCCTTAAGTTCCTTAACCGCCTTCTTTACCTCCTTAGCGTCAACATGGGCATATGCCTTTGCTGCCTTGTCCACCACAGAAGCAAATGCCTTTGGAGTAGCCTTCTTGAGCATTTTCACCTCTGCTACGGTCTTCTTCTTAAGATCACCTGCCCACTTCGCAGCAATCTGGCGATGTACCTTAGCGTTCTTGCTTGCATAAAAATAGTAGCCCGCTGCTGCAGCCGCTGCCCCTACTGCCGCCATACCTGCACCTACCTTCACTGCTGTTTTTGTAGTCTTTTTCATAGAAATCAATAATTAATGGCGTTTTCCGGTCTTTTTCAAGAACCCAAGAAGCGCCGCCACGCGCCCCTTCCCTCGTTTAACCTCACCGCGCATATGTACCAAGTCGTCCCGAACCGCATCAGTTTCTGCTGATACCTGTTCGGAAATGTGCTCAACGTTCCGTAATACACGAGCAAGCTTCCACAAAACGAATACGCTGATTCCGGCAACCACAATCACCGCAATCGTTGTGATTGCGAAAAAGATGTCCATCTTCAGAAATTCATTCATGTGCATGCATTGTACCACCCACATATCCCATGCAAGGTAAACAAAAACCGCCCACTGGGCGGTTTTTGTTTTTGCGGAAATACCGATTACTTGCGAGAAGCAATAATCTCCTGCGCAACGTTCGTAGGCACTACTTCGTAGTGATCGAATTCCATAGTCATGGAACCACGTCCTTCGGTCATAGAGCGAAGGGTTGTGGTGTACCCGAACATTTCAGAGAGAGGCACCTTACCGTGAATGGCCTTGTTCTGGCCACGGTCTTCCATGCCCTCAACCTGACCACGCTTGCCTGAGATAGAACCGGTGATATCACCCATGAACTTCTCTGGAACCACCACCTCAATCTTCATCACTGGCTCAAGAATAACTGGCTTTGCCTTCTGGGCAGCTTCCTGGAAGGCCATAGATGCTGCGATCTTAAAGGCAATTTCAGAGGAGTCCACATCGTGGAAGGATCCATCGTAGAGGTCTACAGAGATGTCGACCATCTGGAAGCCGGCAAGCGTACCACGTGCCATTGCTTCGCGAATACCCTTTTCAATTGGGTTGATGAACTCACCTGGAATAGCACCACCCTTGATGTTGTTGATGAACTCAAAGTGATCTTCACGAGTGACGTTCTTCTGGATCTTTGCTCCCTCCTCAACTGGCTCAAGGCGCTTCATCCTAATCTTCACGTGACCGTACTGACCCTTACCACCCGTCTGCTTGATGTACTTACCTTCAGCTTCAGCAGAGCCAAGAATGGTTTCGCGGTATGCCACCTGCGGCTTGCCTACGTTTGCCTCAACGTTAAACTCACGCTTCATACGGTCAACGATGATGTCGAGGTGCAGCTCACCCATACCTGAGATAAGGGTTTCACCTGTCTCTTCATCTGAAGATACACGGAACGTTGGGTCTTCATCGGAAAGCTTGCGGAGTGCAACACCCATCTTTTCTTGATCAGCCTTTGTCTTAGGCTCAATACGAAGGGATACCACTGGTTCTGGGAACTTAATGGTCTCAAGAATGATTGGTGCATCTTCTGCACAGAGAGTGTGTGAGGTCTTCGTGTCCTTCAACCCTACCGCTGCGGCAATTTCACCTGCAAACACCTTCTTTACCTCTTCACGCTTGTCAGCCTGGAGACGTACGATACGGCCAACACGCTCCTTGGTACCGGTTGTTGCGTTGTAGATGTATGAACCTGCTTCAATAGAGCCTGCATATACACGGAAGAAAGTCAGCTGGCCCACAAATGGGTCTGCCTGCAGCTTGAATGCGAGCGCAGTGAATGGTTCTTCATCGCTTGCGTGACGAATAATCTCTTCACCCGTCTTTGGATCAATACCCTTTACTGGTGGAAGATCAAGTGGCGATGGAAGGTAGTCAACCACACCATCGAGTACGAGCTGTACACCCTTGTTCTTAAGTGCAGAACCACAAAATACTGGGAAGATTTCGTTTGCAATAACTGCTTTGCGCAAAAGCTTCTTAAGCTCTTCAACTGAAGGTTCGGTACCTTCAAGGTAGGCATTCATTGCCGCCTCATCATGCTCAACAATGCGCTCAACGAGCTCAGCACGGTACTTCTTTGCCTCCTCAACGAGCTCAGCAGGGATATCTTTAATGACAATCTGCTTACCCATTTCACCTTCAAAGCCGTAGGCCTTCATAGTGAGCAGGTCAACCACACCATCATGTGCACCCTCTTCACCTACTGGAATCTGCATACGTACCGCCTTCTTTGAAAGACGATCCAAGATAGATGCGTATGAACGCTCAAATGATGCGCCGGTGCGGTCAAGCTTGTTAATGAAACAGAGACGTGGCACGTTTGCCTCGTCTGCATAGCGCCAGTTTGTTTCTGACTGCGGCTCTACACCCGCTACGCCGTCAAACACGGTGATAGCACCGTCGAGTACGCGCATAGAGCGCTTCACCTCTACAGTAAAGTCGATGTGACCTGGGGTATCAATCACGTTAAAGCGATACTTGTCGGCAGAACCGTCAGTCTTGCCCCAGAAACAGGTGATAGCCGCTGCAGTAATAGTGATACCGCGCTCGCGCTCCTGCTCCATCCAGTCGGTGGTTGTCTCACCTTCGTGCACTTCACCAATCTTGTGCTGTGCGCCCGTGTAGAAGAGCACACGCTCAGAGGTGGTCGTCTTGCCCGCGTCAATGTGGGCAATGATACCGAAGTTGCGCACTTTATCGAGAGGATAATCGCGATTCATAGGGTGATAAATAAAATAAAAAGCCGCCGAAGCGTTAGGGACACTATATAGGTCAAGACCCTAAAAAGCAAAAGCCCCGTACTGCGGGGCTTTTGCTTAGAAACAACGCGTTACCACGCAAAGTGCGCAAAGGCCTTGTTGGACTCAGCCATGCGGTGCATATCATCGCGCTTCTTGATTGCCTCACCTTCGTTCTTAGTAGCGAGAAGGAGCTCTTCTGCAAGCTTTTCCTGCATAGGACGACCCTTCTTGTTGCGTGCTGAGTTGATGAGCCAACGGAATGCAAGCGCAAGACGGCGCTGCTGTGGCACCTCGCGAGGTACCTGGTAGTTTGCACCACCCACACGACGGGAGCGTACTTCCATGAGCGGAGAAATGTTGCGAATAGCAGTCTCAAATGTCTCAAGTGGATCCATCTCCTTTGCCTTAATAGCGTCGAGAGCTCCGTATACCACCTTGCGAGCAGTTTCCTTCTTGCCGTCCCACATAACCGCGTTAATAAAACGGGTTACTGTAACAGACTTGTAGGCTGGATCAGCCTTCCATTCACGCTTTTTTTTAAGTGGGCGACGCATAGTATGAAATTAGGTTATGCCTTTGGGCGCTTGCTACCGTAACGAGAGCGAGATACACGGCGCTTATCAAGCCCAGATGTATCGAGCTTGCCGCGTACAATGGTGTACTGCACACCAATGTCCTTCACGCGACCACCACGAACAAGCACCACGGAGTGTTCCTGGAGGTTGTGGCCTTCACCTGGGATATAGGCAGTGATTTCCATGCCGTTGGTGAGGCGAACACGCGCAATCTTACGAATTGCAGAGTTAGGTTTGCGAGGGGTTTTCGTAGTCACCTTGGTGCACACACCACGCTTAAACGGCGAAACGTAGTACGTTGGGCGGTTCTCAAGCGTGTTGAAGCCACGAGTAAGAGCCAGCACGCTGGTCTTGCGTACCTTGTCCTTGCGGCGCTTCTTCGTGAGCTGGTTAATGGTTGACATTCGTAAATGAAAACCCCTTGTGCGGGGTGTGGGTACTATATAGGAAGCTGTTTCGTAATGCAAATAGAGATGGGGACGTCCGAAGACGTCCCCATACTAGGTACCCGGCCACTTTACGTAGACGAGGCAGGCTTTCCCATGAAAAAAGACCAGACGAGGAAACAAACGACGAGGACGAGGCAGGCGACTACGGACACCCACACCGAAGATGCAACTGTCCAGCCACTGAAGCGGAAACGGCCGAGAACCAGAATCCCGAACATCCCCACCAGGGGAATCCAAGACGGTTTGCCGTACAGCTCGCTGCTCAGCCAGGCCCACACCATGCCGAACGCCGTTCCCCCAAGACCGATCATGAACGCAATTGCGGGCATGTTGAGCCAGACGGACAAAAAGGCTCCCGCTGCACCGGCAAGCCAGTGCAGGTTGGCGCGAAGTATACGCATATCACCTCCTCCTCTCTCCTGTTGTGGTACTTGAAACATTTCAAGCACCTCTGTTTTGACTATAGGGTATATACCCACTATGCGCCAAGTAGTAGACCAGCAAGATAGATCACAACATTAATAAACGGACCAGATAATACGTATGAAAATACAAAGAGTATCAGGATAAATGTGATGATTCCTCCCGAGCGCATACGCTCCTCAAAAGATTTCAGGCCTACAGAAAACTTGTACGGCAGCAGCCCCCGAAGCACAGTGTACCCATCAAGTGGCGGTACGGGAATGAGATTGAAAAGGCCAAGGAAAAGGTTGGTAAGTACTACCGTTCCCGCAAGGAGCGTGAACACGGGGAAACCCGCAGCGTCTGCACCACGTGCAATGAACGCAAAGATGATAGCAAGCGCAATATTCGTAAGCGCACCTGCACTTGCCACAAACGCTTCACCCCACCGCTGGTTCTTTAGGTTGTACGGGTTATACGGCACTGGCTTTGCCCAGCCAAAAAGAATACCTGACTTCGTAAGCACCAAAAACGCAGGGATAATCACTGACCCCATGAGATCGATGTGTTTGAGCGGATTCAGGGTCAAACGCCCTGCACGCGCTGCAGTCTGGTCGCCAAGCAGTCTCGCCGCATACCCGTGCGCCACTTCATGGAGCACGACCGAAAGAATAAGGACGACGATACCAAAGATGTCGAAAGGAAGTCCGAGTTGCATAGGGATACCTCGCTATGCTAGCATACGGCAACTATGTCAAAGACGTGCAGCATCACAGGCAAGAGCACACAGGTAGGCGGACGGTACTCTAACCGTACGCGTGCTACCCAGTTCAACCCTGTAGGAAAGGTGCGCCGTAAGGCCAATATCCAGCGCCGTCGCATTTTCGTACCAGAAATTGGGAAGGTAGTGACCGTAGACGTATCCGTAAAGGGTCTCCGTCACATCAAGAAGAACGGTGCATTTGCAACCCTTAAGAAGGCGGGCGCTATTTAAGACCAGTGACATGTTCTAACCACTCGGCCCCAATACGGGGCCGATGTCGTATACTCTTCTGCATATGACCTACACACCCCGCACATTTAGTCTCCCCGTTCTTCCTGGTATTTCCGAGAAACAGATTGCCGTTCATCTCGCCCTCTACGAAGGGTACGTAAAACACGTGAATCTTATTGCTGAGAAACTTAAGGCCGTACGAGACGGTGCGCTTGAGCTTGATCCGTATATTGTGAACGAATTGCGCCGCCGGTTTGCCTTTGAATTTGATGGTATGCGCATGCACGAGTACTACTTTGAACAGTTTGAGGGTGGCGCGCAGAAAGACCAAGCATCTGCACTTGCCCAAAAATCCATTGAAAAGTATGGCAGCCTTGATGCATTTGCGGCACACATAAAAGAAGTGGCGGGGTCACGCGGTATTGGTTGGGTAGTGGTGTACTTTGACAAGGTTTCTGCTGAGCTACACACCGTGTTTGTAAATGATCACGAGCTCGGTCAGCTTTCTGGCCTCCCTATCATTCTTGCACTCGACCTCTGGGAGCATGCCTTTATGGTGGACTATGTACCTGCTGAAAAGAAAACCTATATTGACGCCTTCCTCGCAAACCTTAACTGGAGCGTGTGTGAAAAGCGTTTTGAGAGTGCGGTGGCGTAACGCTATAAAACAAAAGTCCCTCCCGCTGCGGGAGGGACTTTTGTTTGTTGTGGCGTCTGTACTAAATAATACTAAGCACCGCGATCCATTGCGGCATTCGCAAGCGCATCAGCAGCTTTATTCTGTTCACGGGGTACGTGCATAAATGAAACGGCAGAGAACTGCCCTGCACGCGCAAACGCTCGCTCAGCAAGTGGTTTTAGGTTTGGATGTTTAATCTTATATTCGCCACGCATCTGCTTTACCGCCAGCTCGCTGTCCATCTTCACGACTACCGAAGCCGATGGTGTGCGCTCATCAAGATACTCAGCAAGCGCTTCAAGTCCACGAATGAGTGCTGTGTATTCCGCAACATTGTTGGTAGTGTGACCAATAAACTCAGACACCTCAGCAACTACCGCACCATGTGTGTCATACACAACCGCACCGGAGCCCGCAGGTCCTGGGTTCCCTCTGGAGCCTCCGTCTGCAAAAATGGTAAACTGCATGCAACCGATTGTACCAACATATGACTACAGAAGATACGGTATTTACCAAGATAATCCGCCGTGAAATTCCTGCCCATATTGTCTATGAAGACACTGATACGCTTGCCTTTCTTGATATAAACCCGAACAACCCGGGACATACGCTCGTTATCCCTAAGAAACCTGTTCGCAATATCTTTGATGCAGATGATGCAACCCTTGCCGCACTCATGCATACCATACGAAAAATCACACCAGCGATACAAGATGCTGTAGGAGCTGATGGCGTAAACATTAACTCAAACCATGGGGCGGCGGCTGGGCAAGAAGTATTCTATCTACACTTTCATATCATTCCTCGCTTTAGCACTGATGGATACAAACATACGTGGGGACACACCACCTATAAGGAGGGTGAAGCATCTTTGCTCGCACAAAAGATTGCTGCTCAACTAGCCTAACGCCCGAATACCTGGAAGCGTTCCCTCAGCAAGAAACTCAAGCATCGCACCTCCTCCCGTTGAAACAAATGCATAGGCATCCTCCAGGTGTGCCTGTTCAATAGCAGCAACCGTATCGCCTCCTCCAACGATTGCGTGCGCAGATGACGCGGCAAGTGCGCGAGCAAACAAGTCAGTACCAGTCGCAAACCCTTCTTCAAAAATACCAAGTGGCCCATTCCACAACACGGTCTTTGCTGAAGCAGCGAGTGCTGCCAAATGCGCTATGGTTTCAGGACCAATATCGACAATAGATTCGTGCGCAGCAATCTGCGTAACAGGCACCATCCGTGTAGAAGTGTCAGATGAACGTGCTACTGCATCTTTAGGAAGTACAAGATGTGTGGAATCAAGTACTGGCTTGAGAAACGCAGTATCAGTGTGTGAGGTAAGCGAAGCACCAACAGATACCCCTGATGCCTGGAGTAAATCGTTTGCAATCGCACCACCTACGAACACGTGGTCATACAAAGAAAGTAGCTTCTTGAGCACTGGTGCCTTGGTATCAAACTTTACGCCACTCACCACCGCCAGAGAGGGTGATTGTGGGGTAAGGGCACGGGTGAGCTCGTACACCTCCTCTTCAAACAAGAAGCCTGCATACGAAGGCAGCAGCGTTGGTACCGTCACTATGGAAGCGTGCGCACGATGAAGTGCATCAAAAGAATCCTGCACAAACACATCTGCAATAGAAGCGAGTTCTGCAGCAAATGCAGGATCGTTTGCCTCTTCACCCTTGTACCGACGGAGGTTTTCAAGCAACAACACTTCCCCCGGATGCAGGGCACGGGCTGCCTCACGTGCACGAGCACCCACCGCCTCATCACAAAAAGAAATACGAGGAATCATACGTACCAACTCATCAAACACCGGACGGAGTGTTGCGGTATCGGTGCGTCCCAAGTGCCCAGCAATAATGACTTTCGCACCGCGTGCAACAAGAAACTCTATGGTGGGCAGCATACGCTTCAACCGAAACGCGCTCTCCACTTTTCCATCCCGTAAAGGAACATTCGTAGCAGCACGCACCAACACAGGAATGTTGTGGAGCGTTGGGATGTCACGAACACTACGAACGGCCATATCGTTATGCGCGCAGCGCTTTCACTAAGCCCGCAAAAGAAACAGGGTCAACCGAGGCACGACCTACAAGGAACCCATCCACACGAGATGCTGCAGCAAGTTCACGGACATTCCCTGGTTCAACTGAGCCACCATAGAGCACGGGAACGTGCGCGGGTGCTTTGTGCGGCAAGTACTCACCGAGCACTTTGCGAATATAGAGCACCATCTCTGCGAGATCATTTCCAGAAATAGCTTCTACCGCACTTTTCCCAATTGCCCATATAGGTTCATACGCAACAATAAGCCCGAGGCGTTCCTTGTGAGAAAGTGGTGTGAGCACCGCAGCAAGTTCTGCACGAATAAATGCAAGGTATTCCGCAGATGCATCGCGTTCGCGTTCACCAACGCAAACAATAGGGATAAGTCCTTGCGCAAGCGCACGGCGCACCTTTTCAGTAATATCAGCATCCGTCTCTCCTTGTGCACGGCGCTCAGAGTGCCCAATGATGGCGTACGTTACGCCTGCTCGTGCGTAGGTTTGTGCAGTGGACTCACCCGTAGAAGCGCCATCAGTTGCAGGAGAAATATCTTGCGCAGCAAACGCTACCTTTGATCGGTTACCGAGCGCAAGCAATGCTGCGTGCGGAGCTGATGGTGCAAGCACAAGCTTAATCTTCGTAGTGCTTGCCAAACGTTTTGCAAACGCAACAAGCTTTTTTGCTTGTGCGGCGTCCGAAACATACGCCTTCCAATTAGCAACGATAATCATGCCCCCAGTATACCTTAGGGACTATTGGAGCGAATACGTACCCGACACTACGCCAAAACTCCCTTGTGGTCCGGTGTGGAATAACGCGTGTGACAAACCACTGTCATAGATAACGGCTGCGGATTGAGAGAGTGACACTTGATACGCCACGACCGCACGCACCGTAACATTCTGTGCAAGCGCTACAAGACCTTTTGCGGCAAATGCCACAACCGGCAACGCACTTTGTGCAAGCGATATTGCTACTGTGCCGCCACCCACTGACGCACTGGTATTTTCTGATGCCAAGAACACAAATGATTGCGGATTCCCTGAGCCCTGAAACTTCGTCCCTTGACCTATAGAAATAATGCCGCTCCCTGACGTATTACTTGGATTGCCTGCAACGATGGCGACATTCTTGTCACCGAGTGCAGGATCAATAGCAATAGTTGTTCCTGACTGAGTCGTCATGTTTCCCTCTACCCACACATGCCCCGCAATCGTCACGACAGTCTCTGCTCCCTCTATATGCAAATCACACGGTACCTGCGCAGGACCAATGGTCATGCTCGTTGCAATAGTCAGCGTACCCCCCACACAGGTTCCGAGCGTACTTCCTGCAACCGCTTCATCTTTCCATGCCACAATCTGCGCATCTGATACAGGGAAGGATACTGCCCCGCCAGTTGTATGCGCATTCACCGAACCAGAAACATTCACTCCTTGCACCGCATTGAGTGAGACAACATCTCCCTCTATGTCGTTGTTGTTATCTCCAGTTACCGAACCTCCAGAAAATACATTGCCCTGTATGTGTGCAGCGTCAGAGAGTGTCACACCACCTGCACCTGCCTGCACCCCGTAATTAAATGAAATGATTGAAGGCGCAATCCCTACTTGTGCACGAATCGTTCGTGTTGCCACCGGAGATCCTGCTTCAAGAACACGTCCCGTTACCACCACCTCCCTTGTTGCGGTATCAAGTGATGTAACAGCAATTGAAAACACCCCATTCCCCAACGGGGTATTTGTCTCGCCTGCATACTGCGGATTCTGGTTCAGTGCATATACCGCATATGAAAGCCCGCCCTCAGCAAGATAGAGCGCTTGTGTGCGCACTAATTCATTTTTCTGCCACGCACGATATCCAAGGCTGTTATGTATGAGCGCCGTAGCGAGCACGGCAAAGATGGCGAGATACACCAAAGAGATGAGTGCAATACTTCCACGAGGAGCGAGTGGGGTTATGTGTTTCATAGACTAAAGTTACGGAGCCAGAAGTGCGCCGTGCGCACTCCTTCAACCGTACGACCCTTCACGTCTGCATGTGTTGTTACCGAAACCTGCACCCAGGAAGCATCTGCAGGATTTTCGGTTGCATAGGAAAAGGTTAGCTGCGTTACCGCGTCAGCTACCTGGTGCACACCACTTTCTCGTGCACTACCACTGCCTGCCAAGATACGACGCATGAAAGTATTTCCCTCTCGATACAACACCACCGTATCAACAGTGCCAGCGATTACCGCACCCGATGCATCAATGGCGGGCACTTCAAGAATCAAGGTATCTTCTCCTGAGGTATAGTCCACACCCTCTATGGTTGCCTCCTCCCGTACCCGCAATGCAGGGAGCGTAAACTGTTCAACGTTCCGTATCACCGCAGACGCACCTTGCTGCACATCGGCTGCAGCACGTGCGTAAAAGAATCCTCCATGTACGTGGGTAAAGAACTGAGCGAAGACAACACTGAGTGCCGCGAACAATGCAGACACAATGAGTGTTTCAACAAGAGAAAATGCGGTGGAAGTAGGACGCAGGTTCATGGGATGTCGGTACTGAGCGTCGTGAGTCCTGTAGAGAAGCGCTCTCCCGTAGACTCTCTCCACGAAACCGTTATGGTGAGCGCACGCACACCAGGTGATACGTCAGTCACTGATAAATCAGCGGTTCCATCAGGGAGCTGCGCAATACCCTCGGGTGTTTGTGGGCCGCTTGCAGGAAGTGATTCAAATGGAAGCGTTCGCAATGACTCTATTTCATAGCGTGCAACAGAAAGTGCCTTTGATCGATTATCCTCAAACGCATTTGCTGGCCCAACTGCAATAACCGTATAAAAAAGGGTAAGAAGTACGCTTGCAATAGCAAGACTCAGTAGTATCTCTATGTAACTAAACCCGCGTGCGTGCTGCTGGTAATACCCCATACATACTGCGCTAGAGTTCTGCGGTGATTGAGTAAATCGGCATAATCATTGCAATCGCAAATACACCCACCGCAGCACCGATAATCAACATAAGTACTGGCTCAATGATGGTAGAGAGATCCTTTGTCTTCTCTTCCACCGACCCCTCATAATATTCTGCGACCTGTTGCAGCATTGGTGCCACCCCGCCGGTCTCCTCCCCCACCATGATCATTTCAGAAAAGAGTGGTGGATAGAGTTTTGTGTGTGCAGCAAATGCCGCAGACAACGGCTCACCTTTTTTCACCAACACTTCAGCGGAGGCAAGCGTGTCAGAGAACACCCGTGCGCCCACCACCTCTTTCGCAATACTGATAGCCGAAAGCATATCCACTCCTGATGAGAGCAGTGACGCCATGGAGCGTGCAGCACGTGCGCTATACGTCTCACGAATAATGTCACCAATGACAGGGATACGGAGCCCGACACGTAGGACGATCGTAATACCTCGTTCTGAACGGAAAACCCATACGCCACCTAGCACCAGTGCGACAAATACTATCCCTGCAAGCAGCGCATTTCCTGTAAGGAACCCGGAGATACCAACGATGATACGGGTAGCCAGTGGCAACTGGACATGCAACGATGCAAACGTGTCTGAGAGTGTTGGCACTACGTACACAAGCATTAGTGCTGCGATAATCACAATGGTACACAAAATAATAGCTGGGTAGATCATGGCACCACGCACCTTCTTCGCCAATCGGTGTGCGTTCTCCATCTGTTGCGCAACCACGGTGAGCGCACCCGCGAGTCCCCCGGACTCCTCACCGGCACGTACCATGGCAATAAAGAGGCGCGAGAATACCTTCGGATGTGCCGCAAGTGCGCTATGAAATGCAGAACCCTCACCGACACCCTTCCCGAGTTCCGTAATGATGCGTTTTAAGTAGGCATTTGGTGTCTGGCGTGCAAGTACTGAAAGTGCACGAGCGAGTGGCAAACCTGCACGAAGCATTGCCGCAAGATTCTTTGCGAACAGGATTCTGTCGGTAGCTGAGATGCCACTGGTAAGCTCTATGCGATCAAAGAAATCAAGGAATCCGCGGGTGCCATGCACTTCTTCAAGTGCGAGCACGGTAGCATCTTCCTTTTTTGCGAGCTCATATACTGCAAAACGTGAGTCTGCTTCAATCTTACGCACATCGTGTGCGCCATCCGCTTTCTTAAGCGTTACTAAAAACCACATACGCATCATCGTAGCACGCGTTGTCCGTGCAACGGGATGTGCTGTTAGGAAAAGAGTCCGTCAACAACCGCCTTCACATCTGCACCATCTGCCGCACCATTCGTTGCTTTGATGATCGCGCCCATGAGCATACCCGCCTTTGCCTTGTCAGTAATACCCAGCTCTGCCTGCTTTGCTTCTGCAATCACCTTGATATCTGCACGACTCATAGTTTGTGGCAGATACGCTTCAAGTATCACGAGCTCCGCCTGCTCAGTTGCTACCAAGTCCTCACGACCACCCTGGGTAAACTGTTGTATGGAATCTTTGCGTTGATTAACCGCACGCTTTATCACCTTCTGTGCATCAGCATCTGGCAAAAGCTCGTTTGGCTTGCGTTTCGTAGCAACGAGTTCATTGGTAAATGCGGAGAGCAGTGAACGAAGTGTGGTGAGACGCACACCGTCTCTCGCGCGCATTGCCTCTTTTGCATCCTGTTGCAGTTGTTCGTGAAGTGTCATGTACACAGTATACATAAAACAAACCGGGCTCACGAGGAGTCCGGTTTTAGGCTCGGGCGACCCGACCAGTCCGTAGTTACACGGAAGATCGGGTCGCCCACTGACTATCGCGCACCCATGAATGCACTCGTACCGGTTGTTGCGGCAGCAAGTAGCAGGGTGTTCGCGACAGAGAGAAACGCGAGCAAGAGTTTCTCAATTCCTGAAAAGATCTCGGGGGTAAGGACCTTGAGCACGATGATCGTCACCCCAAGACCGATGGCTTTAAATATCGGCATAGCCGTATTGCAACCAGGGAGGGGTTAGTAATGTGTCGACAACACATCACGAAGACCACGTGTCTTCAGTCCTCCCCCATATAAGACTCACAGAAGCTAAGTCCTATATGGGAGAGGTGTCCATATCTCACTGCGTATATAATACGCAAAATAATGTATTTGTCAATAGCTTACTCATTCACTGCACGAAGCACTTCCTCAATAGAAGTGATGCCTCGAGCTGCCTTGTAGAGACCGTCTTCAAGCATGGTGAGCATGCCTTCATTGCGTGCCTGAGTTTCAATCGCTTCAGAGGTGGCGTTGTGCAAAATGATGTCACGAATAGCAGAAGATACGTTCATCACCTCATGTACGCCCACGCGCCCCTGGTATCCATCAGCTGACTCTGGTGTTTCGGTAGGGCGACGGTAGCGGAGATCATCCGTTTTCGCAGATTCAGGAAGAAGCTTCTCTTCTTTCAAAGCACGTACCGCAGCATCAAAGCGTTCTTCGGGTGCAACAGAGAGTCGTGCAGCACGGTTCAAGTCATACTCCTCACCCTTCCCTGCCAAGTGACGCACCAAGCGCTGACCCACAATTGCTTTTATTGTTGATACCAGCAAGAACGGTTCAACACCCATATCAATGAGACGGGGAATGGCACCTGCAGCAGAGTTGGTGTGAATGGTAGAGAGCACAAGGTGACCAGTAAGTGCAGCGTTTATCGCAAGTGCCGCTGTTTCAGCATCACGAATTTCCCCCACCATGACAATGTCGGGGTCTTGGCGCACGAGTGCACGGAGGCCGTTAGCAAACGTATACCCTATCTGGGTATTCACCTGTGTTTGATTCACCCGCTTCATTTGATATTCAATTGGGTCTTCAATGGTGCTGATGTTTACATCAGGTGTATTTAAAATATCGAGCATCGTATAGAGCGTCGTCGTCTTACCAGAGCCAGTAGGACCAGACACCAAGATAAGCCCCGTCGTTTGCTTCAGCGCACCATGAATACGTTCAAGTCCCGTACCATGAAGACCAAGTGCCTCAAGCGTAAACCCTTCACCCATTGTTTCGCGCAAAAGACGCATAACGATCTTTTCTCCAAAGAATGTCGGGAGTGTTGAAACACGAAACGACACCTTATCGGTTTCGGTCTCTAACTTAAAACGGCCATCTTGCGGCAACCGCTTTTCATCAAGCTTTAAATTAGAGAGCACCTTGATACGTGCCGTAATACCCGCCGACGCATTCTTCGGAAGCGTCATTGCGTCACGCAAAATACCATCAATGCGATAGCGCACAAGCACCTCCTTCTCCATCGGCTCTACGTGAATATCAGATGCCTTCTGGATAATGGCGTGACGCAGGAGTGTATCCACAATGCGCACGATAGGGAGATCTTCTGCCATTTTCTGCAATACATCTTTTCCTGCCTCATCCGCTGATTCCTTTACGAACGTAATCTTTCCCGCTTCGGTACTAATAAGGTCACCGAACTCTTCCTTAAGAGATTTCTGATACTGAATGAGCGCGTTGCGTATGGACTCATCATCGGTAAGGCGGGGCACAATCTTGAGGCCGGTTGTCTTCTGTACTGACTCAATAGAGGAAAGATCGCCAGTATCAAGCATTGCTACCTCAAGCTCTTTTTCAGTCTTGCGGTACGCAATAATAGAGTGCGCACGGGCGATAGGCTCAGGAATAAGTGAGAGTACTTCAAAAGGAATCTTTCTATCATTCAGATTTACAAATGGAATACCAAGCACATACGCCTTGATACGACGAAGTGCATCTGGAGAAAGTGCGCCACGCGACACAAGAATGTCGCCAATAGATTGATTGCGCTCTTCAGCTTCTTTTGCCGCAGCATCCACTTCCCCACGCGGTACCAACCCCGAGTCAAGGATGAATGTTTTGAGTTCGCTTTCTGAAACGTGCATATAGAGAGTATAGCAACGAACACACACTGCAGTTTACGTTGTTGCAATGAGACTGGGATAAAAGAAAATCCGCTGCAGCACCTGCCGCAGCGAATTTTTATCTTCTCCCGTCCGGTACTTACCGAACGGGCGTTTCTTCGATGATGGTGTGGTACACGGGGTGGTTGCTGTAGTGCGGCTTGACCTCGTGACGGCGCTGAACCACCTTCACGTTCTCTTTCCCGCTGACAGCAATGGCCTGGTCGATGATGACATCCACGGACTTCGAATCTGTGGTGTAATCCCGGACATCGACGACCGTACGCGGGCCATTGATACCCTTCACATACCTCCTGGCCGTCTCCCGGTGTTCGCACTCCACCACGTGATGGAACTTCTTTTGGAGCATGTACCTTCCTCTCTTTCGTTAAAGACCTTCTCTGTTTGAGGGAGCAATATACTCAATTTATATAGAACTATCAAGATAGAGAGGATTAACTGTGTATGTGGGCAGACACAAACACCCGCCTGGCAATGCCAGACGAGTGTACTTGTGACTAGGACGGGTCCCATTCACGCACATACGCACCACAATCAATGCAGTACAAATCAGCAGTTCGGTCACGCGGATCAAAGTTCCGCATAGTATGCCGATTCGGTGGCGAGCCACACTGCGTACAGTGATTTGGCAATGTATGTGTTGAAGAAAGAACGTCTTTCTTTTCTGTGTGTGTAGGTTTGGACACGATCGCACTCCTTTCACATGGGGATGTTGTTGCCATATAAGTATAACGTGGTACCACATTGACACAACCCGTACTCACTGATAGCATTTGGGCATCTGAGACGTCCGCGAAGCGGGCGTTTCTTATTAAAAAGGTGCGCCTGAGCATACATTTCATATGTTGGATCTCAAAACCATAAACTCAGTGCTGGAAGAGTTCGCAGAGCGCGGTATCCCACGCGCCTCAATGATTGAAGCGATTGAAGCCGCCATGGCAACCGCGTATAAGCGCGAGTACGGCAAGCGTGGTCAGGTAGTACGTACTGCCCTTGATATGAACACGGGTACTCTTATCTTTGAACAGGTAAAGACCGTGGTTGATCCAACCATGGTGCGTTTCCCTGAAGAAGGTGAGGAAGTCATTGAACACCCCGAACATCATCACGAGGAACTTGCTGAAGGTGAGCTCCCTCGGTTTGACGCCGAGAAGCACATG
This sequence comes from Candidatus Kaiserbacteria bacterium, assembly GCA_023267735.1. Classification (GTDB taxonomy): domain Bacteria; phylum Patescibacteriota; class Minisyncoccia; order Phycocordibacterales; family Phycocordibacteraceae; genus C7867-001. The sequence continues at coordinate 18,400 of JAHFMT010000004.1, read as the reverse complement.
CTTATTGAAGACGCGAAGCGTATCAAGCGTGGTGCAGAAGTAGGTGACGAAATTGTCTTCCCGCTTGAACCACAGGACGACTTTGGTCGTATTGCCGCACAGACTGCAAAGCAGGTAATCATCCAGAAGATCCGTGAGGCTGAGAAGCTCTCTATTCTTGAAGAGTTTGGTCACAAGAAGGGCGATATCGTTTCCGGTATCGTACAGCGCGTTGAGCGTGGCTCCCTCTTCATAGACCTTGGTCGTGCAACCGGTATCATCCCGTATGAGGAGCAGATTCCTGGAGAGCGCTTCCGTCCAGGTGAGCGCATCCGTGCATACCTATACGCCGTAGATGAAGGATTCCGTGGTGTATATCTCCGCCTTTCCCGTGCAAACCCACAGTTTGTGGTGAAGCTCTTCTCGCTTGAAGCTCCTGAGCTTGCAAACGGTGCTGTTGAAATCAAGGCACTTGCCCGTGAAGCAGGCAGCCGTACTAAGCTTGCAGTTGCATCAAACGATCCACATGTTGATCCGGTAGGTTCCCTTGTGGGCCAGCGTGGTGTCCGTGTCTCCACCGTTATGGGCGAGCTTGGTGGTGAGCGCATTGACCTTATTGAATGGTCTGAGGATCTCTCTACCTTTATTAAGGAGGCACTTTCTCCAGCAAGCGTGCTTGAGATTGCGCTTAACGAAGACGAGCACCGTGCAACGGTAACGGTATCTGAAGACCAGCAGTCACTTGCTATTGGTCGCGGCGGACAGAACGTCCGTCTTGCCGCTAAGCTTACTGGCTGGAACATCGACATCATTTCCACGGGTGGTGCAAGCGTTGCAGAAACTGACGGTGAGGGCATCATTGTGCCTCCTGCTCAGGACCCTGCAGAGGAAGCTGGTGTTATGCCAACCGAAAGCGATGAGCTTATTGAAGACGGTGAAGCACCCGCAGAAGAGAAGACTATTCTTCCTGCCGAAGAAGAGCTTGCAGCAATGCCCGCATCTGATGAGACGGCAGCAGACTCTGAAGAGAGTCGTGATTCTGCAAAGGACGAAAACTAACTCAACCGCACACGCGTAAAGGAAAAACCGCCAGCAATTGCTGGCGGTTTTTTCACAAAGAACTATTGATGGTGCATTCTCTCTTTCCGATCCATCTCCTGCCGGCGACCAGCCACAATACCCTTACGCATCCCTGCATCAAAGCCCGCCTTGAAGATACGAGCGAAGAGATCTTCGATATCGTTATTCTCATCCCCGAGGTCTCCTTCTATTTCTGCAAGAATGAACACGAGACGCTCGAGCCGACCGCTCCCAAGCTTAACGAAACCTTCATAGCACTCTTGGTCACCAAAATTACGGAATTCCTCCAAAATCTCTTTTTCACACTCCTTGTGCGTGACGAAATTGGAGAAAAGTGCGTGCACGAATTCACCACTAGTGAGAATGAAACTAACCGACTTATAACCTGACATGAGCGCCCTCTTTCTGATGTGTGCCTTAGGCACAGGTGGAGATTGCAGAGTCTAAGACTCTGATGAGAGATACTGTAGTACTAAAAGTTTTCTTGTCAAGAGTCGCCATTATGCGCCATGTCCGTTAGTATTTGCACTATTCCCTATTACATATCTAACTAACCTGCATGAACCTGCTTCACGACATCGCATCCGGCTCTAAAGAAGAAATGAACGTCATTATTGAGATTCCTCGTGGCTCTCATAACAAGTACGAGATTGATAAGGAGACGGGCATCATCAAGCTTGATCGTGTTATGCACAGCGCCCAGGACTATCCGTTTGATTACGGCTATGTACCTCAGACACTCTGGGACGATGGTGACGCGCTTGATGTCATCGTACTTACCACCTACCCACTTGCTCCAGGCATCTTGGTACGCGCTCGTCCTGTAGGAATCATGGAAATGATTGACTCAGGTGAATCGGACTCAAAGATTATTGCTGTCCCTGCAAAAGACCCTCGTTTCGCAGAAATTAAGGATATTGGGGATGTAAATAAGCACACTCTTAAGGAAATCACTCATTTCTTTTCGACCTATAAGCAGGTACAAGGTGATGCGGTTGAAGTAGGAGAGATGCAAAACCGCGCAGCAGCAGAAGCAGCATTTGAGCGTTCTCGCGAGCTGTACGAAGCAGGTAAGAAATAACCAACCGTACTGTGAGCACAAAAGCGCCCTAACACCGGGCGCTTTTGCTTATCACGTACACACGCTACACTACCCTTATATGAACGACTTCCCTCCCGCAGTAGATGAGAAACTCTCTGACCCTGTCGCCGTACCAGTACTCCCGCCAGAACCAAAAGTGGTTCGTGGGAGCGGGTACATGAACGGTAACCCGAGCACAAAGCAGCAGTCATACGGCGCACTTGTCTCCATCATCATCATCGTAGCCATTGTAGTTATTGGTGCCCTCTATGTATGGGGTGAAGATATTGCCAACGAAAAAGGAGCTGCAGGCGTCATCCAGAGCCTTGAGACAGAAGCTTCTTCTTCCGAAACCGTTACCCAGTAGCCAAACGTCTAAAGTTTGCTACGCTTGGTGCCATGCCTAAGACATACACTTCTATGAATACTGCTGCTCTCCCTCGTGCATCCATGCTCGTACCTATGGTGGTTGAAAAATCACAGTTCGGTGAACGTGCATACGACATTTACTCCCGTCTCCTCAAGGAGCGCATCATCTTTCTTGGTGGTGGCATCAATGATGACGTAGCGAACCTCATCATCGCGCAGCTCCTGTTCCTTGAAGCCGAAGATCCAAAGAAAGATATTCACCTGTATGTAAACTCTCCAGGGGGACATGTACATGCTGGCTTGGCCATTGTGGACGCCATGAACCACATCAAGCCTGATGTTGCGACCGTATGTGTCGGCATGGCTGCATCTATGGGTTCCATCATTCTTGCTTCAGGAAAGAAAGGAAAGCGTTTTGCACTACCAAACGCGGAGGTAATGATTCACCAACCTTCTGGTGGCACCGAAGGTCAGGCATCTGACATTGAAATTACCGCGAAGCACATTCTTGCTACGCGTGAACGACTCAATAAGATCCTTGCAAAGACCACTGGTCAGTCCATGGACAAGATTGAGAAAGACGTTGACCGCGACTTCTATATGACTGCAGACGAAGCCAAAAAATACGGGATTGTAGACCAGGTATACAAGGCAAAGTAGGGTTTTGTGCACACAAAGAAGCCCGCACTATGCGGGCTTCTTTTGTTTTAAACGCCACATGATACAGTGCCATCAGCACCGCCCAACCGAATCACCACCCCGTCCGCCTTCCCGACTGACCTTTCCCTATGAATTCCCTGTTTCCAGAGATGGAAACATAACTGAAATACTGTATGTCTATAAAAATAGTGTTGTCGCTTCTTGCCCTATCAGGAGCGGCAGGTATCGCCCTTGGATATGTACTTCGCTGGCTCATTGCCCTTGGTCAACGTGGCTCGCTTGAGCTTGAAGTCAAACAAAAACTCTTTGATGCCAAAGAGCGTGCTTCGCGCATCATTCAAGAAGCAGAGAAACGTGCCAGTCTCACTGAAGAAGACCTGCTTGCGCCTCTTGCTGAGCGTGAAGAGAAGCTGGCGAAGGTAGAGGAGCGCCTCGCTAAGAAGGAGGAGTTCCTGGATGAACGCGAGCGCTCTATCGCTGAAGAATCTGATACCGTACGCAGCCGTGAAAACGAAGCAGTACGTCTCAAGAAAGAAGCGGAGGAGCTCATTGAAGAACGTGAGACCGAGCTTGCGAAGATTGCACGCCTTTCAAAAGATGAGGCACTTGCACGCTTGTACCGTGAGTTTGAGAAGTCTCACGAAGAAGCAATTCTGCACCGCCTGCAAAAGCTTGAGACCGCAGGACATGAACGCATTGAAACAAAGGCACGTGAGCTTTTGATTACCGCTATTCACCGCCTTGGGAACGCCGTGAACGCTGAGACAACGACATTCAGTATTACGATTCCATCAGAAGAGATAAAAGGAAAGGTTATCGGCAAGGAAGGACGAAATATCAAAGCGTTTGAACGCGCTACGGGCGTTGATGTGCTTATTGATGAGGCACCAGACAAGATCACCATCTCATCCTTTGATCCGCTACGCCGACACGTCGCACGTATGGCCCTTGAGAAACTCATTGCTGATGGTCGCATTCAACCAGCAAAGATTGAGGAGGTGGTTGAGAAGACCCGTGAAGAGGTGCAGGACCTCATAAAGAAGCGCGGGGACGAGGCATGTTATGAGACGGGCATTGTGGGTCTTGATCCAAAGCTGGTGGCACTCCTTGGCCGTCTGGCCTTCCGTACCAGCTACGGACAAAGCGTGCTCCAGCACTCTGTTGAAATGACTCACTTGGCGGGTATGCTCGCCGGTGAACTTGGTGTTGATGTAGAGGTGGCAAAGCGTGGTGCCCTGCTCCACGACATCGGCAAGGCCGTTGACCATGAGGTTACAGGAACTCACGTAGAAATTGGACGTCGTATTCTTGAGAAGTTTGGGCTTTCCAAGGAAGTTATTCAGGCAATGCAGTCACATCACGAGGAATATCCGTACGAGACACCGGAAGCTATTATCGTGCAGGTAGCAGATGCTATTTCTGGTGGACGCCCTGGTGCACGTCGTGACACGGTAGAGCGCTACCTTGAACGTCTTACGGATCTTGAACGTATCGCCAAGACCTTTGAGGGTGTCGAGAAGTGCTATGCCATTCAGGCGGGCCGTGAAATCCGCGTATTTGTTAATCCTGGTAAGGTTTCTGACCTTGCGATGCACAAACTTGCTAGGGACATTGCTGAACGCGTACAAAAAGAGCTCCGTTATCCTGGTGAAATTAAGGTCAATATCATTCGTGAGAATCGTGTTGTTGAGTTTGCTCGCTAATCAAGGAACCAAAACACAAGGTGTTGTTCTCTAAGTAAAAGCCGTTTCTTTTGAAACGGCTTTTACTTTATTACCCTACGAAAAGTTCCAAAAACGACTTAAATATAATGACCCGTCTTTTTGAAAACGACACTTTTGCTATCCCCAGTCAAGACTTGAGTGCTATTTTATGGCGAGTATACTTGGTTTCAGCCCCGCAACCCTCAATCGGCCGCGGGTTTATGAGTTAGAAAGCATCCATGAATAAAGCAGACATCATCGAGAATGTGCACGGCGTACTTGGTTCTACCAAGGCAGACGCTGAGCGCGCAGTTGAAACCGTCATTGATTCAATCATCAAGGAGGTTTCAAAGGGCGGCGAAGTTTCTATCGCCGGTCTCGGTATCTTCGTTGCAAAGGCTCGCCCAGCTCGCACTGGCCGTAACCCACGCACCGGTGAAGCCGTAAAGATTGCCGCTACCCGCGTTCCAAAGTTCCGTGCGGCCAAGGGCTTTAAGGACGCGGTTAAGTAACCAACATCCTGTGCACATACAAAACACCCGCCTCTGCGGGTGTTTTGTTATCTATAGCAATGGAAAAGCCGCGCAACATCTGTCACGCGGCCTTTTGCACCAATGCACCTTGGTGAAAAACCCGTTTACAAAACACCTTATGCTTCTTGCGAAGCGTTCCGATGACTCGGTCAATTTCATCAACCGACAGGATTCGTAACGGGAGCAACGAAAAGAGCACCACGATCCCTCTAAGAACTTCTCCAAAGTTTTCCGTAAAGGGAAGCTTGGTAATCGGAGCCTGCTCGCTCTGAAAGTAATTGATGGTAAACCCATACTGTTCCCCTGATTTGGTAATCCAAACCGTATAGGGATGGACATCGCAAAACACGATTCTGGTCGCAGAATCCATGGCGCACCCCCTGGAAAGGATTGGATGAGAAACGTCCTGGCCAGATAGTATAGGAATACGACGAAACCGCAACAAACGGTCCACCCTATCCAAAATACTTACGTTTCTTCAGCTTCTCTGGCAAATACGACTCAGTATCGTACTTCGTGTACCCCTTTCCATACCCTTCTTCTTTCATAAGCTTCGTTGATGGGTTCTTTATCTTTTTGGGGATAGGAAGATTTCCATACGCTTTCACATCCTCCTGTGCCGCGCGAAGGGCATCATAACTAGAGCGATCTTTCTTTGCTGAGGCAAGATACGCCACACCATGCGCAAGATTGATGGCACATTCTGGATAGCCGATAACCTGGCATGCAGCAAATACGGCATTTGCCACAACAAGTGCCGTTGGCTGCGCATTTCCTATGTCTTCACTGGCAAATATCACCATACGGCGTGCAATGTAGAGCGGATCCTCACCCGCCTCCACCATACGGGCAAGATAGTACATAGCGGCATCACTCTGGCTGGCACGCATGCTTTTAATAAACGCGCTGATAGTGTCGTGGTGTTCAGTTCCATGTTTGTCATAGCGCAGATGACGAGACTCAAGTGCTTTCGCCAGGGTTTCTGCGGAAATGTTTCCATACAGGCTTTGTGCGGTTTCAAGAATCCCCAGTGCACGACGTGCATCTCCTGCCGCATATCCAAGCAACCAATCAAAGGCATCCTTTGGCACCTTCAGCTTTGTACGTTTTACAATCGCCTTCAACGCTTCTTCCGAAAGCGGCTCTAGTACAAACACACGACAACGAGACAACAACGCCGCATTCACTTCAAAAGACGGATTTTCAGTAGTGGCACCAATAAGGGTAAGTGCACCGCCTTCCACAAACGGCAACAGATAATCCTGCTGTGCTTTGTTGAAGCGGTGTATTTCATCCAGAAAGAGCACGAGTGGTTTCTGTGCGACAATGCCCCCGATACTGTTTCGTGCATCTATAAGCTTTTTGATGTCTTCCTTTCCTGCGGACACTGCCGAAAGCTCGTGGTAATCAGCCTCAAGAGACTTCGCGTACAAACGTGCAATGGTGGTCTTCCCCGTTCCAGGAGGTCCCCAAAGAACAAAAGAGAAGAGGTGCTTCTTTTCTATAGCAATACGCAGTGGTTTCCCTTCACCAAGCAAGTGTTCCTGCCCAGCAACATCAGCAAGGTGTTCTGGACGAAGACGTGCAGCGAGTGGTTCCATACGTACATGGTACCCCCTCACCAATGAACGGCAAGAAATAAGGACATGGGCGTTGGTTTATGCTAAAGTACCTCTCATTAGCCTGTCAGTAGTGCTAACAGCAGACCAGAATTGCGAACACGCTAGCGATATAAGCTTGCTCTAAGCCGTTCTTTTCTGTTGAAGAGATTTCAACCTAGAAACAATCCTTATGAAAATTAATTTTAGAAAAACAAAGATCCTGGGCAAAATTGCTGACAACAAATCAGAAGTAGATTTCTTGAAATCACTCTTTGATGCAGGAGTTGATGTTGCCTGGCTTAACACTGCACACCAGGGAGAGGACGATACTAAGCAGGTTATTGAACGTATTCGCTCCGTTGCTCCACATATGGGTATCATGATTGATACCAAGGGTCCTGAAGTGCGCACCAAGGGTGTTGAGGAACCATTCACCGTTACCGCAGGTGAGCATGTCTATTTCAGCGGCAACACTGAATACAAAAAAGAAGGCGCAGTAACTATTCACGTTGACTACCCAAACTTCCATAACGAAGTTCCTGTGGGTACCGTCATCCTGTACGATGACGCAATCATTGGCTTTACCGTAGTAGAGAAGGAAGGCGATGCACTTAAGTGTCTCGTACAGAACAGCGGCACTATCAAGAAGAAGAAGAGTATCAATACGCCAAACGTACATATTGAACTTCCTGCACTTACCGAAAAGGATAAAGGCTTTATCCGTTTCTGCGGTACCCACAACGTGGAGTACATCATTCACTCATTCGTGCGTGGCAAGCAGGACTTGATGGACATTAAGGAAATCACTGATCAATTCCCTGGATACAAGCCGTTTGTGGTTTCTAAGCTTGAAAACCGTGAAGGCTTCGACAACGTAGAAGAGATTCTTGATAACTCAGAAGGCCTCATGGTTGCTCGTGGTGACCTTGGCGCTGAAGTACCCCTTAAAGAGATGCCATTTATGCAGAAGAAGATGGTTGAAGCAGCTATAAAGAAGGGTAAGTCGTGCGTCGTGGCGACACAGGTACTCGACAGCATGATTAAGAACCCTCGCCCAACACGCGCTGAGGTGCTTGATATTGCAAACGCAATACTTGATGGCTCTGGTGCGGTATCTATGTCAGGAGAAACTGCTTACGGTGACTACCCTATTGAGGCAACAACTCTTATGGGTGACGTGATGTCCTACACCGAGAGCAAGCTTGAGGAGCTCACCCACTACCCACACACCCCTACCGTACAGACACCTGAGTTCGAGTTTGCAAAGCAGGTTGTTGCTAAGGCAAAGAAAGCAGGTGCAAAAGCAATTCTCGCTCCCGTTGATAACGAGAATCTGCACATCGCACTTTCTGCATGGCGCCCATCATGTGTAGCGGTAGTTGGTTCATCATCTGAGACACTCACCCGCCAGCTTGGTCTCTATTACGCACTTCGTCCTATGTATCTTCCAGAAGTTACCCTGGGCGCAATGCTTGCAAACATTGATGCAGGGACCTTCGCGGCAGATGACGTCGTGACGGTGGTGACGGCACTTGGAGAATACAAGACCGTACACTTTAGCGAGCTCGCATAAGTCGCAGTACGTACCAAAAACACCCGCAACAGTGCGGGTGTTTTTGTATATACCGGAGAGCATGGTAATTGACTTTTAGTTAAAATGTAGTAATATCCTGCTGGAGTTGCGCAGATGCGCAACAGAACTACACAACCCCAATTCATCCATAAGGAGCTTCCCGTGAAGCAGTCAGTTCGCACTCTCACCCTGTTCGTACTTGCCCTGGGCGTTCTCATGTTCACCGGCTGTCTCGGCGGCGCTTCGAGCGCCACCCTCGTGGGCGCGGACAAGGAGGCAGCGCTCGATTCCGGAGCCGTGGTGAAGAACTACTACCTCCTTACCGTCGACTCTACTACCGGCGTCGTACATGCGTACGACCTTAAAGCGGTCATACGGACCTACAAGGACCCCAGGAAAGCAATCGTCACTCTAAAGGGCGATACGAACCTGAAGGTGATGCAGGTGGGCAGTTACGTGGACACCAGTTCCACCGGCGTGGCGTACCTCACCGTGTGGATCAATGGCAGGTTCGATTCTTTGGAGACAACCTCGATGTCTCCAATTGAGCGGGGTGTGCCAAACCATGTCCGTACATCTCCGGAAGGGTCTGCGTTCAGGTACCAACTCTCGCAAACCACCGAGGAGCAACGGACGTCGAACCTAATCGGAACGACGACTGTACTCGTTGAAGGAGCCTTGGAAGAACCGCTTTTCGAGCCGGTCCAACAAATCTCTGGAAACAACAACGTCTGGTACGTCAGCCTCCGCTTCGAGTTCAAACCGTTTATAGTCCCCTCCATCCCTGTCGCGTGCTGTAAGGGATAACAGCGAAGGTTCTCAGTACACTCTTAAGCCCCGGCGCGCTGCGCTGGGGCTTTTTCTTTTAGTATGCCACTCGTGATAAAATCCGTGCATTCTTTTATTCGGTTATTTCATATCATGCAAATTTCTAAGGTTCGTGCGCGGCAAATTATTGACTCTCGTGGTAACCCAACCGTTGAGGCAGATGTGATTCTTGAAAACGGTATTGTGGGACGTGCAGCGGTTCCCTCAGGAGCGTCCACTGGAAGTCATGAGGCGCTTGAACTTCGTGATGGCGACAAGAGTCGCTGGGGTGGCAAAAGTGTCATGCAGGCAGTCGGACACGTAAACGGAGAAATTAATGATGCACTCCATGGGATGGATGCTACCAATCAGAAAGCGATTGATGATGCACTCATCGCCCTTGATGGTACAAAGACGAAAAGCCGTCTTGGTGCAAACGCCATTCTTGCGGTTTCTCTCGCAACTGCAAAAGCAGGTGCGCTCGCAAAAAACATCCCGTTCTACGAACACCTCCACAATCTTGCAGGCTTTGGTGAATACCTTCTCCCTACACCGATGGTGAATATCGTAAATGGTGGACAGCATGCCGCGGGTTCTACCGACATCCAGGAATTCATGATTATGCCCGTTGGTGCTGCATCGTTCTCTGAAGCGATGCGCATGTCTTCTGAGGTGTTCCATGCACTCAAGAAAGTTATCGCCACAAAAGGATATGGCACGACCGTAGGTGATGAGGGCGGATACGCACCCGCAGTGAAGGCGGGCAACGCAGAAGCGCTTGCACTCATTAGTGAAGCGGTAGCAAATGCCGGATACGCTCTTGGCACGGATATTGTGCTTGCGCTCGATGTTGCAGCAACAGAACTCATTGAAGATGGTGTGTACAATCTTGCCACTGAAAACAAAAAGCTTTCCTCTGAGGAAATGGCTGCGTGGTATGGAGCACTTGCTACCACCTACCCCATCGCTTCTATTGAAGATGGTCTTGGTGAAGAAGATTGGAGTGGCTGGCAGAAACTCACCGCAACGCTTGGCGACAAACTCCAACTTGTTGGTGATGACCTCTTCGTGACGAACACTGAGTTTCTCACACGCGGCATTGAAGAAAAAGCAGCGAACGCGATTCTCATCAAGCTTAACCAGATTGGCACCCTCTCTGAAACAATCGCTGCCGTGAAACTTGCGAAAGATGCCGGCATGCGTTCCATCATCTCCCACCGCTCTGGTGAAACAGAAGACACTACCATCGCACACCTTGCCGTTGCGCTTGGCACCGGACAAATTAAAACAGGTTCTATGTGCCGTACCGACCGTATCGCAAAGTACAACGAACTTATCCGCATTGAAGAAGAGCTTGGGGACAAGGCTCGCTACGCGGGAAACGTATTTGCGAAGTAGTACTGAAACCGTATGACCGCAAAGAAACAGGTAGCGCTCATTGTGCTTGATGGGTGGGGGCACCGTGAAGAAATAAAAGATAACGCTATAGCAGCGGCACATACCCCGTACTTTGATTCGCTTGAGCGCGGGTATCCCTGTTCCACGCTTGATGCCTCTGAAGAAAGCGTGGGTCTCCCTGAAGGACAGATTGGAAACAGTGAGGTGGGCCACATGACCATAGGCGCAGGTCGTATTATTGATACCGACCTTGTGCGCATCACGAAAGCAATTAAAAACGGCACCTTTAAAGACACGCCCGCGTTTAAGGCTGCCTTTGACCATGCACTGCGCCACAACTCCACACTCCACATACTTGGCCTGGTGTCTCCTGGTGGCATCCACAGCCATGAGGAACACCTCTATGCACTGCTACAGGCGGCCAAAGAAGCGGGACTTACCAAGGTGGCGATTCACGCTTTCACGGACGGACGTGATGTTGCGCCTCAAAGTGCCCACAAATCTTTATCAAGACTTGAGAATCTTTGTGAAACCTTGGGAATTGGAGCTGTCGCATCGGTATGCGGACGGTTCTTTGCCATGGATAGAGACAATAACTGGGACCGAGCAGATCGTGCCTGGAAGGCCATTTGTGAAGGAACTGGAAATATTTGTGAGATAAAACCCTCAAGTAAAGTTGAAGAAATGCACAAGGAAGGAGCTCTTGATGAACACCTTGAACCAATGGTGTGTGTTGATGCCGAGGGCAAATCATATCCACTTCAAGAAAACGATGCCGTTATCTTTGCAAACTTCCGCAGCGATCGTGCGCGCATGCTCTCTGAACTTATAGCAAAGGAGGCACAGACCAAAGGTCTCTACTTCGTCACGCTCACTGAATACGATTCAAAAAGTACTGCCCACGTCGCATTTCCACCGCAGCGTGTTGAGACCACGCTCGCCGCAGAGATATCAAAAGCGGGACTCACTCAAGCGCACATTGCTGAGACAGAAAAATACCCGCATGCGACGTACTTCCTTAATGGTGGACGTGAGACTCCGTACGAAGGTGAGACGCATATTCTTGTAGAGAGTCGTAAAGATGTGCCGACGCATGATCTTGCACCAGAGATGCGCGCAAAAGAAATTGCCGACAAAGCAATTGAACAGATTGAAAATGGTACTAACTTTATCTTCATCAACTTTGCAAACGCTGACATGGTTGGTCACACCGCAAACGTCCCCGCCATCATCACCGCCGTTGAAACAGTTGATAGCGAACTGAAACGTGTACTTGAAGTACTGCACACAAACGGCGGTTGTGCCTTTATCACGGCAGACCACGGCAATGCAGAAGTGAATATAGATAGCGAGACAGGCGCTAAGCATACGGCACACACACTTAATATTGTGCCAGCAATTCTTACCGAAAAAGGCCATACCCTTTCTTCAGGAACACTTGCTGATGTTGCCCCTACTATCCTTACCCTGTTAGGGCTTCCCGTTCCGGCATCAATGACTGGTATTGTTTTGATTTCCTAATACCTACACGAAAGGCGTATACTACGGATATGCATCACCACCACGCAGAAGATTTTAGATCAGGTCAGCTTGGCTTCCGTACACGTTTTGAAGAACGACAGCGCCGTCGTGATAAATTCTCCGACACGCTCACCGAATTCTTCGGTAGTGGATGGTTCCTCGTTGCGAATGCGGTTCTGTTTATCATATGGATTGCCTGCAATACACAACTCGTCCCAGGTGTACAAACCTTCGACCCCTTCCCTTTTACTCTGCTCACCATGATTGTTTCTTTGGAAGCAATCTTTCTTTCGATCATCGTGCTGATGAGATCCATGATAATCTTGGCCTTTCTCCAGAAGATGATCCAGAACTTACTGAAATGAAACTTGATATTGATGTAGACAGTATTCAGCGGGCACTGAGAGACGCGGACTTCTAGAACGTTATTCAAATAGATCAACGAGATGTTCGTCTATGTCTCGTTGATCAAGATCGTAGAAATACTTGCCGTCGTGGTGTAGCTCTTTTGCGAGTGAGCGACCAACAAAACGCCAGTGCCAAGGTTCAAACTGGTAGTAGGTGTTGCCTTTAGGGTATGAGAGGACGAACCCGTAGCGATATGCATTTTCTGTAAGCCAGGTATATGCTTCCGTCTTCTCAAACCCATCAAGTGCACCTTTTAGAGCGGGAGTGGTGAAATCGAGTGCTGTACCAAGCTGGTGCTCAGAATACCCCTGATCGGCAGAGAACGTGTTTGACGCGGTACCGTAGGTCGTAAGGTAGGTTGCCTTTACGTCCTTCTGGTCGTCAAAGGAGCGGTATCCTGATGCAACCTGCAAGATGACTCCATCATCTTTTGCAGACTCAAGTAGCTGTTCAAGAAAGGGCCACGCCTGCTTATGGAAATACTCCTGTTCTTTAGGTGGAAACCTGTACTCTTCTGGAATCTCCTCTATACGTGAAGGACGATAGTGCTCATTAAGGAAATAGGTGCGGGAGTACTTTTGCAATAACTCCTTATCCGTCTTTTGTAAGCGATCCAAGATACCCACCTCTCCGGTAATATCTTCTATTTGTGCTGAGAAATCAGCCATTTTTGCTTGCTCTGCAATAAGGTCACGAGAAAGCTTCTCGTTTTCCTCTGTCGTACGGGCGAGATCCGATTCAAGCTCTGCGATTCTTGCCCGCGCCGTTTCCTTTGCACTTGCAAACTCTCCCAGACCCCAATATACGAGATACGCACCACCTCCAATAACCGCAACAAGCATGCCAAGAGCTATGTAAAACCGAGTTTGCGCCATGTGCGGGATAGGCGAATCGAACGCCTGCTAACAGTTTGGAAAACTGCAGTTCTACCATTAAACTAATCCCGCGTTTGGTGAGGATACCATGAAATGACATCCTGGCGTACCATATGTATATGCCCCTCCTTCCTTGGCTTGTTGTCCTTGGCGTTATCTTTGCTGGCAATAGCCTATTGCATAAAACACCTACCCCCACTGCGGTGAATTTGCCTGCATATGAGGTACCAACACCACTCATTATCCCTATACCGTCCGTTACCGAAACCGCCTCAACGACTGAGGTCCCAGTAGCGGCAACAACCACGAAGCCAAAAATCATAGAGACGGTTGTTCCTCAGCGAAAACCTCAACCTGCGCCCCCGGCACCCGTAATTCCTGTCCCTGCAAAGCCAGAGACCGTGCCAGCTCCCGCTGAAGAAACTGTAGAAACTACCACCAACACAGATGAAACAAGCGCCATGCGTGCTGTGCGCGCCGCATTGGTAAACATCCTTTGTACGACGAGCAACCAGACTGTACGAGCAATGTCAGGAAGTGGTGTCATTATTGATCCTCACGGCATTATTCTCACTGTCGCGCACGTAGGACAGTATTTCCTGCTTGCTGAGGGAGAGGCTCCAACAGCGACCTGTGTTATACGCACGGGAAGTCCTGCAAAAAATGCTTATTTTGCAAAGCCAATCTATGTTTCTGAGTCATGGATAGAAGATCACCCTGGCATCCTGCTTGAAGAACATGCACGCGGCACGGGAGAGCACGATTTCGCCATTCTTGCGATTACCCAAAGCGCAACAAAAGCACCACTACCCGTAACCTTCCCCGCGCTGTCTCTTTCAAAAGAAACTCCTCAGACTGGTGATGGGGTGATTATTGGCACATACGGAGCACAGTTTGTCTCAAGTGAAGATATACGCACGTCGCTCCTCCCTACCCTCATCACAGACACCGTAAAGGACGTATATACATTTAACCGAACTACCGTTGATGTGCTTTCCCTTGGCGGAAACGCAGCGGCACAGTCAGGATCATCTGGAGGTGCCGTTGCTGATACCGACGGAAAGCTTGTAGGGCTTATCACCACCAGCACCACAGACGGTCCTGTAGCGTCCCGAGACGTACGTGCCATAACCCTGCGGCACATACGTGAAAGCTTTAGTGATGACACCAGGAGCACCTTTGATGCCTTTCTTTCTGCAGCAAATCCAGAGGCTCTTGCAACCTCATTCTCTGGAGATATGGAGATACTACGTTCACTTATCATAAAAACTCTAGGTCTATAAACGCTATCTTCTACACAAACACCCCGCATATGCGGGGTGTTTGTTGTTTGTCGGGGCGCCGGGAATCGAACCCGGTCTATCTGCTCCCAAAGCAGGCGTACTACCGGTATACTACGCCCCGAATGTAGTGAGAATCTCGCTACTACGCCACTTTAGCAGAAGTATGCGATTTGAGGAATACACACCGTACCCCCTCCCCGCACACAGATCATGCTGACGCCGAAAAGTATTTATAGATACGGCAGCGTTTTTATATTTCTTCAAGACAATAATAATGCTGGCTTTAATAATGCCCTTACAAAATCAAGAAAAAATCAAGACAATATTCTTTCATTTTAGTTTTGTTTCGGACGTCTCAAACTGTCTTTTATCCACACAATCAACAGCTTTATCCCCACCTCACCACATATGGAAAATACCGCAAATACGGCTCAACAGAGCCGTATTTCTAACAAATCCCCCTGTTTAATGGTTTTGCACATTGCGGGATGTGGGCAAAAACAAGAAAAGCCACAGACGTGGCTTTTCTTGTTAGTTTATCGGGTGCGGATAGGGGGAATCGAACCCCCGTCTGCTCCATGGCAAGGAGCCATTCTACCACTGAACCATATCCGCTCGTTCCCGCATACTAGCATGACTCCCCTATTACTTTCCAGTACAAACACTGTATTTAGTGCCCCGGCCAGGACTCGAACCCAGAACGACTGTTCCGAAGACAGTTGTGATATCCATTTCACCACCGGGGCGTTATTTAATAGTACGGCATATGCACAGAAAAAGCAGTAGTTCCGTGCTAGCATGCCTTTATGCGCTTCCCTGTCCCAAACGAAGTACAGAAGGTTTCTCAAGGGCTCCGTGGTGCCGGTTTTGATGCCTACCTAGTAGGTGGGTGTGTACGCGACCTTATCCTTAACAAGAAACCAAAGGACTGGGACGTTACCACAAACGCAACCCCCGAGCAGATTCAGGCCATTTTCCCTGACTCTTTCTATGAAAATGACTATGGGACTGTGGGCGTAAAGACCGGATCTGAGGAAGAAACAGTAGCAATCATTGAGGTAACTCCATACCGTAAGGAATCTGGGTACACAGACAGACGCCGTCCAGACACTGTGGAATTTGGCGTTTCTCTTCATGAAGACCTCGCCCGACGCGACTTCACAGTAAACGCCATGGCATACGATGAGGATAAGGATAGTTTTGAAGATCCTTTTGACGGCATAAAGGACATAAAGGACAAACTGCTCCGCACCGTAGGAAACCCTTCCGAGCGGTTTAACGAAGACGCCCTTCGCATGCTTAGGGCCGTACGTCTTATTGCACAGCTTGATTTTGGTATAGATTCAGACACAGCCGCTGCAATAAAGGAAAATAGCAAGCATTTGCAAGGTGTTTCACGTGAAAGAGTGCGGGATGAGTTTGTCCGTATACTTGAGACCCCGCACCCAATGAGTGCTCTCCTGCTAGCAAACCAGCTTGGAATGCTTCCTTTTATTGCCCCAGATTTGGTACGCGGTATTGGTATAGAACAAAATCAGGCTCATTCGTATGATGTTTTTGAACACAATCTCCGCACCATGCAGCATGCCGCAGATAAGGGCTGGAGCTTTACTGTACGTCTTGCTGGACTTTTCCACGATATAGCCAAGCCAGAGACCCGCAGGTGGTCAGATGAGAAGAAAGACTGGACTTTTCATGGTCATGACGTTGTTGGCGGGAGGGTTACCAAGAAAGCGTTAGAGGACCTGAGGTTTTCACGTGAAACCATACAAGGCGTTTCAAGCCTTGTCCGTTGGCATATGTTCTTCTCTGACCCTGAGGTTGTAACGCTCTCAGCTGTTCGTAGGATTATCACGAACGTTGGCCGGGAAAACATCCATGACCTCCTTCACCTACGTCTTTGCGACCGCATAGGGACAGGACGACCTAAGGAACAGCCTTTCCGCCTAAGGAAGTATATGGCCATGGTTGATCAGGCTCTTCGTGACCCAATATCTGTTGCAATGCTTGCCGTTGACGGCTCAGTCCTTATGCAGAAGTTCCACATGAAACCTGGCCCAAAGATAGGGTATATGCTGAACGCGCTCCTTGAGGAGGTGCTTGACGATTCAAGCAGAAACACTGAGGAATACCTTGGGAAAAGGGTAGAGGAACTTCTGTCGCTTGATGAAAATGAGCTTAAGAAGCTTGGTGATTCTGGAAAAGTAAAGCGAGAGGCGGCAGAAGAGGCGGAAATACAGAAAATAATGGAAAAGCACCATGTTTGCTAGTTTTCACGTGTAACACTAGAAAACAAAAAACCGCCTGGTTGGCACAGCAAGAATTGAGTTGGGGCAAATATGTGGCTGTGCCAGGAGATTGGCGGCTTTTTTATTGTTTCGCGTGTAACATGCCGTGAAGAAGCGCTTAAGTACAACGGGAATTCGTCCCGGACGTGCTCTTGGTGGCAAACGCGTAATTTGATGGAAAGATCTAGGAAAGAACTACTTCCGTCGTGGATATCTTATGAAAGACATCCACGTACTTAGATACTACCGCTGTTACGGACAAAGTGTAAAGGACATACCTGTGGATAGTGTCCTTTATGACAACTCAATAGAAACCGGGCAGTGGTCGGAACCCATGACATCAGGGTGAATCTCTGTGGCTACGAGATGCTTTTTAAGCCGTTTGCTCACGAAAATATAATCAATGCGCCAACCCACATTTCTTGATCGCGCATTTTGCCAATGGCTCCACCAGGTATACGCCTCTGTTTGCTCAGGGTGCAGAGTACGGAATGAATCAATAAAACCCGCGGCGATAATGTTATCTATCCCCGCACGTTCCTCTTTGGTATAGCCATGCTGACCTTCATTTTGTTTTGGGTGTGCCAAATCAATAGGGGAGTGCGCTACATTTAAATCACCGCAGAAAATAATAGGTTTTTCTGCATCAAGGCGCTGCATATATTCAAGGAATGCCGGGTCCCACTGCTTGTGGCGAAGAGGTAAGCGCGAAAGATCTCCTTTTGCGTTTGGAGTGTACACGGAGACAATGTACATACTGCCTGTATCAGCAGCGATAACACGCCCCTCATCATTAGGGTTTCCGTATTCATCAGTATCAAGGCCGTATTTATGCACAAGATCTATAGGCAGGCCGAATAATACGTTTACTGGTGTTTGCTTCAAGAAAATAGCAGTCCCGCTATACCCCTTACGATTCTTAGCAGAGCTCCAAAACTCTTCGTACTCAGGAAGATCAATGGGGGACTCATGCTGCTCTGCCTTGGTTTCTTGCAAGCAAAGAATGTCTGGCTTGTACTGTTTCAAGAAGGGAACGAATACGTCTTTACGGTGTACCGCACGGATACCATTCACGTTCCAAGAGAATATATGCATTTGTCTCTATTCTAACCCAGAAATCTTCCTGGATATTACTGATTGCGGGAATGGAATTTCTTGTGGACTTCGCGGAGATGCTTGTCAGTTACGTGCGTATACATCTGGGTTGTAGTGATGGACGCATGACCGAGAAGTGCCTGTAC
>JAHFMT010000003.1 GCA_023267735.1 Candidatus Kaiserbacteria bacterium | reverse complement strand
TTACAAAAACGAAAGAAGCGAAAAACTTTCGCGGCTCTGAAAAGAGCATGTCACTGAACGTTCCGTACAAGTGCAAGGAGCTGCGAGTACACTTCAACCAACCAATACTGCTTATGAGCAGACAGGGGTTATTGCGAAAGACAGGAAATCTCATTTCCATTAAGTGTCCGTAATCACGACACACAAACAGGCCGCCCTAGGAAGGCGGCTTTGTGCTTTATTGACTTTTCATAAAATGAGTGTATTTTCATGCATGGAATGGCGTACCTATACGCGTCTGAAGACCAACTCACACTACATACTGAACCGCACGAAAGGAGAGCGTCATGAGCATGAAATGGTTTTGCGCGCTCGTCACTGCGGCGTGCGTCACCTGGTTTGGGAGCGGGTATATCACCCCATCATCTGCAGAGAACATCTTGCCCATGGTGTTTTTCACCGCAACTTTGGCAGCTGCGGTGGGTGAGGTGTTCCGCCGGAAACAGCACTGGGACGTATCAGCGTGGTGCTCAAGCATCACCGTCCTCTGTGCTTCAGTGTTGGGGCCAATCATAACGCCTGAAGGACTGCCGCGCCTGCTCTGGGTCTTGGGCATCCTATACATAGCTGGCCATGCGGCAGAGAAGCGTAAGTTGTACCTCAACGAAAAGAAAGTGCTCACTACTACAACAGAACAAGGGCCATCCGCATGACGGATGGCCCTTTCGTTTTCGCTACCAGCGACGTGGCACTTGTTTCTGGCGGCGAGGCAGGAGTGCGAGGGCGATGAATACGATGCCGAAGATCAAGAGCATGATTCCAACTGCGACAATCGCCGCCTGGAACTGTCGCGTCTTCCATACACCATCACTCGCGGCGACACCTATCCACGTGCCAGCAACGAAGGATAGAATGCCTGCAGCCAGGACACTCCGTCTACTGTGAGTCATGGACTCCTCCTTTCCCCTAGGGAACGTTCGTTGCTGTTATACCACCGTATATAAATTACTACAACAAAAGCGATGTCTGTCTATGCGCTAATGTGTTTGACACATATTTGTTTTTATAGCAAAATTGCACATGGGAGATTTCATTCGCTCATCCTCACGGAGGCTCTATGCGACAGTTTTTCCTGGGAATCGGACACTGGGTCAGAGGCCTCTGGTTTCTTTTCCAGTGCCTTGGACTACTTTTCCTCTTGTTGGCAGTGCTTTTTGCCTTGTACCTTTGGTGCCTGGTCACTGGCAGAAATTTCGAAAAAGCTCATTTTCTGAATCTCTTGGAGTCCGAAGATGAACTCGGACTCCAAAGGGAGTTGGACACCATCTAGGTCTCAAGGATCTCAGAGCAAGATAGAAGCCATCCTTCGGGGTGGCTTTCTTATTTAATAAAAAGGGAAGTCCGACTTCCCCGAAACCTCCCCAGTTTTCACAAAGGTTGTTTTAGGTTCTACAAAGGTCTCTTCAAAGGAAAAATTATTAGTACCAAGAGACCCTTGGGGTGGTAGAGAAACGCAGGTATAAAAACATTTTCACAGACACTAAAGAAGTTTAGGAAAAATTGAGTATACCCATGATAGGGAGCAGAGCGATTTTAATTAATCCAATGTTTACAATGCTTGATACATAATCTTCGCACAATATGCCTTTTGCGAAGAGAATATAGGATGCAAGGTTATTTACCGATACCTATTCTTTGAGGGGATCTGTGTCGGGTACTTCACCACTCCTGCGCGTATGTACCGTATTAACGAGATACATAATCGTTACTATATATACTTATATGCCCACACAGACGCTGTATGTAGGGGTTATGAGAGAGTATAGAGGGGCTATAGGGTAAGGAAAGCACTTCTCCCCTACTCCCTATCTCGGATGACCGAGAAACGTTATCCACAGGTGCTTTTTGAGCGAGAAATATTGATTTATCTAACTCTTGTGCAGTAATCATCTATACATAAATTAATTAAGGATCAGATAAAGGACGAGGGTAATTAATCAGGTAAAAATAAGTTGGCTTCAGGGAAGTCGTACTTCCCTATTTACTGGGGATCATATTATCTCTACATTTACAAAATAAAAAATATATTGTATGGTACGAGTGCTTAAATTTTCAGTTCTTTTTGAACGAAAGGAGTCGACATGTATCGTCTCATTATCGCGGTCGCAGGACTCATGCTCGTGATCTTTGGTCCTCATGCGGTTTTGGAAATCCTGGAGTTAAATCCAGTTAACACGCCCGTTGCATTTCACAGAACCTTAATCGTGGGCTATACCTTCATAACGGTACTGGGCCTGGGAATATTCCTGGGAGGACTGAAGTCGTGGCTATCGTGGGATTCCAGAAAACAGACCGGCAGAACGTGATTGGAATAATTAGCTCTCTTGGTAGCAAACGAGCGCACGACCTTCGGGTACGGCGCTTTCTCTTTTACCAAAACACCCGCCACGAAAGCGGGTATTTTTCTTTTCAAGAAAGGGGTCGCGGTTACTTAAGTACCAAGTGCACGAGACCCATCACAAAGTCATTCACAATCATCCAGCCGCTGGTGGCAAGTTCCTTAAGAAAGCCGACGTTCTCCTGAGTCGTAGGAGCATCTACGAGACCACGAAGTGAGATACCGAAGAACGAGAGCGCGAGCACGCCAATAATGATCCAGATAATCAATTTAATCATATGGCTGTAGTATAACGCTTTATACAACCCCGACCATGGGGTCTGGAGACCCTGGTGCATAACCGCTCCTAGAGCGGACGGAATGCTGGGAGGTACAGGAGTGGATTTAAATAGGCTGTTGGTGGCGCAATTGGCACCGTCACCACCGGACCACTCTTGCAGGTGTACTGCTTGAAGGAGAGCCCTTCAGAAGCATATACCGTGAAGTGGAGATGGGGTCCTGTTGCGTACCCCGTACTGCCCGCAAACCCAACCACCTGCCCTGTCGTGACCACCTGCCCTTTCTGCACCGCTATCTCTGACAAGTGCGCGTAGAGGGTAGTGAGTCCATTTGCATGCTTCACCAGCACCCATTTGCCGTACTGACAGTTAGGCACTGCCCCATGATTCACTTCAAGAATAGTGCCTGAGAGGGCGGCACGCACCGGCGTACCTACCGAAGCACGAAGATCAATACCGTCATGGGTACCGGATGCATAGAGCCGTCCTGATGAGGTGGTCTTTCCGAACTCTTGGGTGATAAACACTGAATCTAGTGGCCAGCGCAAGATGCCAGTTGCGGCTGAAGGAATACGCGAGGGATCAAGTGCCGTCGTGAGTTCTGAAGCAAGTTGGAACAATGCTGCCTCAAAGGAAGTTTTCTCTGCCTGCTTTTGTGCAATCAGTTTCTGATACTCACTTTCTTGGTTTTTAGTTTGTGCAATCAGTGCCTGCTGCGCCGCTTTGCTTGCATCAACTGAGCGACGCTCGACGATAAGCTGTGACTCAAGTGCAGCAAGCTGTTCCTTTGTCTTTTGCACCTCTTCACGATTATCAGTGAGCTGCACCTTTGCTGCGGCAAGTTCTTCAATATGTGTATTGAGTGCACGCTTTACCGACACCGTTTCATCTACCGCCACCCATACATCTGCAAGACGTTCTGTTGCGGCAAGGCGCTCTATGAGTGAGGTGCTATCTTCACTGGCAATGTCACGAACAAAACGACCGATAAGGGTGCGGTGCGACGCAATCATTTCTTCCTTGTCTCCAATAGACAAAGAAAGTTCTTTGATGCGCAAGTTTGCACTGGCAATCTTGTTCTGGGTAATGGCGAGATCTGCAGAAAGCTTCTGTCGCGAAAGCTCGAGTGTCTTAAGCGTTGATTCAAGCGTAGAGCGAGTAGTGCCCAGTGCCTGCATCTGCTTTTGATACGTAGCAATATCCTTCTCCAACTGCTGGATCTGATCGTTATGCGACTGTATCTGGCTACGCAAACTCTCTACAGGTGTCTGTGCATATGCGCCCTGGGGCCATATGAGGACACTGAGTATAAGGAGCGCAATGTACCGAGACCCCAAATGCATCATTTATGCAGTATACCAAGTGCGGTCTCAATGCGTGCCACCGATTCTGCAACACCGAGTATAGCAATGAGCGTAAATGGATCGGGAGAGCGTTCCTGTCCTGAAAGCGCATAGCGCAATGGCCAAAGTACCGCAGCACGTCCCTTATCATCTGCGTATGGCATGACGACTGCCTTCACCTCTTCTGCAGAGGGTGCCACGAGCGGACGAATAATGTCCAACACCTGAGAAAGGTACTCTGCAGTTACATCCGCAGACTCTTTGGCAACCAACAATTCTTTCGTGAGTACGGATGCAGCAAAAAGACAGGCGAGTTCTCCAGAGAGCATTGCGTTCGCTTCAACAAATGTTTTCGCGCGATCCTTCAAAAGGGATACTGCGTGCAACACTACTGCCTCGTCCTTCCCTGCCGTATCCATGTGCGACACAAAATCGCTATCTGAAAGCGTGCGCATCCAGTGCTGATTAATATGCAACAGCTTTTCATCATCAAACATGGCACCAGATTTTTGCACACGCTCAAGCTCAAACGCATCCGCAAGTGCATCTGCAGCAAAGAATTCTTCAGTACCGGTAGGGTGCCACCCAAGGAGTGCAAGGAAGTTCATTAACGCCTGAGGCAGATACCCGTCAGCACGGTAATCAAGGAGATCTTTTGCACCATCACGCTTGCTGAGCTTCTTGTGCCCACCCTCCCCAAGGATTGGCGGCAGCGTTGCAAACACGGGCGGCGTTACTCCAAGCGCCTCATGGAGTGCAAGGAACTTTGGGGTGGATGAGATGAACTCTTCACCACGCATCACATGCGTCACACCCATCTCTATGTCATCAACCACGTGCGCAAAGTTATACGTTGGATACCCGTCACTCTTTATCAAGATAAAGTCATCAAGCGCCTCCTCACCTGCAGAAAGTTCACCACGCACCGCATCCTGCCATACGTAGCGCTTAATAGTAGGGACCTTAAAGCGTAGCGGCTTGGTACCATCCCACACCGCTACCGTCTCAGGACGGTGGTTACGAAACAGGAACGGGCGCTTCTCCACTTCGGCACTCTTTCTAAACACCTCTACCTCCTCAGAGGTATACGGATCAGGATACGCATGTCCGGCAGCGATAAGCTTCTCTGCATACGTTTTGTAGAGTGCGAGACGTTCAGATTGGATATACGGTGCATGTGCACCACCTACGTCTGGTCCCTCGTTCCAAGTAAGCCCAAGCCAAGAGAGCGACTCCATGATGTGTGGAATAGATCCTTCCACCTCTCGCTCCTTGTCTGTATCTTCAATACGCAAGATAAAGGTACCGCCATGCTTTTTTGCATACAGCCACGCATAGAGTGCGGTACGTGCACCACCCACATGCATAAAGCCAGTTGGTGAGGGAGCGAAACGGGTAACAACCTTCGTCATACTATTTTTCGTGTGAGAGCCCAATCGCAATAGCTTCATCCGCGATAAGACGGGCGGCCTCTGGGGAGGCAAACACAGCGCCCTTCTCCGCCATCTGTGCGCGCAATGTCGCATCCGCAAGCAAGCGCTTAATTTCAGACGCAATAACATGCGGGGTCATATTCGCCTCTTCAATAACCACCGCAGCACCTGTGTGTGCATACGCATACGCATTCATGCGCTGGTCATGACTGATGCTTTCTGGGATAGGAACGAGAATGGCGGGACGCTTCCATGCTGCAATTTCTGCAATAGCGCCAGCGCCTGCACGAGAGATTATTAAATCTGCCGTTCCGGCAGCACGACGCATCGCAAGTGCGTTCAAGTATGCAAATGGATGGTAGCGAAGTGAGAGCGGGTTATCACGAAGCGCAATAGCAGCACGTCCCTCCACTTCATGGATATGTGGTTTGCCGGTCTGGTGAATAATATTCGCCACTGCCACCAACTCAGGGAGCACCGAGAGTATTGCTTCATTCACCGCAAGAGAACCAAGGGAACCACCGAGCACTAATACGGTTGGTGCCGCTGGATCAAGCCCAAGCTC
Source organism: Candidatus Kaiserbacteria bacterium (assembly GCA_023267735.1). Lineage (GTDB taxonomy): Bacteria > Patescibacteriota > Minisyncoccia > Phycocordibacterales > Phycocordibacteraceae > C7867-001. The sequence goes on along the minus strand of JAHFMT010000003.1, from coordinate 37,208 downwards.
CTGACGGGCGCCTTCAGTTTCAAGCTGCATGAGTTCACGACGTATCGGTGCACCTGTCTTTGTTGCTTTGCTACGCGCCTTCTCACCGAAATACGGTATGGCACTCTCAAAAGAAACCGCAATGCGTGTTGCGAACTTCGCCGCAAGCAAGTTCGCACGTCCTGGCTTTGCATCTGATTCGTGAATGATAATTGGTATACCAAGCACGCGTGCCGCAAGCACCGTCGGTACGCTCCCAAACCCACCCTTTGAGATGATGACGTCTGGATAGAGCATAAAGAGACGCAACAGCGCGATAAAGCACCCACTGAGTGACACAAAGATGTCGGTGATGTTTAACAACGATACATACCGACGCCACTTCCCTGCGGGAACACGTACATACGAGATGCGGTTCTCAAACAGTGCCTCGGCATCAAACGGCTCTGGGGCAAAATAATAGAGCTGCGGTTCGAGAAGATGCTTCTCACGCACTGCGTCATGCACTGCCTCAGCAATGGCAATAATTGGATAGAAATGCCCGCCTGTTCCCCCACCCGTAAACGCAATCTTCATAGGGATGAGTATACCCCGCAAAACCCTTACTGCCTATGCTTTTCTATGCGCTGCAACGTTCAAAATAAGCCCCACGGCCGCAAGCGCAGCAAACATAGCAGTGCCACCATGGGAGACAAACGGGAGCGGCACCCCTGTTAACGGGGCGACCCCAAGCATTGCACCAATATTAAGAAATGCTGCTAAGACAATGAGCAGCGTGAGGCCGGTGACGAGAAGCGACCCGAATGAAGTCGCTGCGCTCGCGGCAATAGCAAATCCACGGAGCGCAAAGGCAACAAATAAAAGAATGAGAATGGTTGCACCAAGGAAGCCAAGCTCCTCTCCAGTGACGGCAAAGATAGAGTCACCCACTGGCTCAGGCAGATAGTTAAACTTCTGCACGCTCTGACCAAATCCACGTCCCAAGATACCGCCCGAACCTATAGCAATAAGTGACTGCTGTATTTGATAGCCACTCGCCTGAGAATCACGCGAAGGATCAACGAAGGTACGCACACGCTCCATGAGATACGGACGCTGGTATACCAACACTGCGGCAAGCGCCACACCTACCAGAGCAATAATAAGAAAGTCACGCCAGGGCGCACCTGCAACAAAATAAAGAACAAAGGCGGTTGCCGCAATGATTATCACACTGGAAGTGTTTGGCATCTTGAGGAAGATGAGTGCGGGACCCGCAAGGATACCAAAGAATCCACCAAGCCCAATGCGTATGTCGTGCAACTTCGTGCGCATCTGCGAGAGATACGCCGCAAAGAGCACAATAGTGGCGAGCTTAAGAAACTCCCCTGGCTGAATACTGATAACCCCAAGATCAAGCCAACGTGTTGCGTTATTCGCCGTAAGGCCAAGACCAGGAATAAACACGAGTGCCGTAAACGCCATGGCAATCAGGTAGGCAGGCAGCGCGGCACGAAGCAGCTTCTGGGGCGGCACGAAGCGTAATGCCACCAGTGCCACCAATCCTGGAATCACCCCGAGTCCTACCTGCGTAAGTACAATGTGAGAAAGTGAAGAACCTTCACGTGCCAATAGCCCGAGTGCTGCAGAGAAAAAGAGCGCCACACCAAACGCCAGCAAGATAAAGACAATGAGTGCGAACGGCTTGTCCCCCAGTACATTTATGCGACCCCGCAACATATGCTAGGCCACCAACGCCACCGCAAGACCGAGTACACCTGCAATGAGAGTAATCACCCAGTAGCGCATAACCACCTTGGTTGCGGGCCATCCAATAGCCTCAAAGTGGTGATGAATAGGTGCAACACGAAAGATCTTTCGTTTAAGCACTTTCTTTGAGAACACCTGCATGAGTGTTGTCACCACCGTTGCCAACAGAGGAAACGCAATAATAGGTAGTACCGCAACACCCACACCATCCCCAAGGACATCTGCTGAGAACGCGGTAATAGCCAGTGCAAGGGTAAGGGCCATGGAGCCTGTTTCTGTCATCCAAAAACGTGCCGGCGGAATGTTGAACCAAAGAAATGCGAGCGTTGCACCTGCAACCGTTGCGGCAAACGCAGCAAGCGACACTTGATGCTGCACAAACGCGATACCCGCATAGGTCATGAAAATGATTGAGAACACACCACCAGAAAGACCATCAATGCCATCAATAATGCCACTGGCATAGAGTGCGAGTACCACGAGTACAAAGAATGGGATGAACCAGAGCCCTAGGTGCAACGGCTCAGAGAATGGCACCCCAACCGCAGAGACACCGAGCTTTGCATAGAACCACCAGGCAGCACCGGTAGCCGCTACCGTGATAACACCAAGTCGTACCCGAAGAGACAGACCCCGTGCATCAGGAGTAACCACATCAAGAATGTCGTTAATAAGACCTATGAGTGCACCGAACACGAGTGCAGCAAACGGCAGCCATGTCTGACTTCTGTTTACAAAATTAAGTTCTGCATAGAAAGAACCAGCGAATACGGAAAGAAGTCCGATAACCCCCGCAGTAACCAGTACTGAGCTCCAGATGAGGATGCCGCCCATGCGAGGCGTACGGGTTTCGCGTTCTGCATGCAGTGAATCAAAGATTGGAGTGCCACTTGCGTCACCAAGACCATTCCCCTTTCCACCACGCTTCTTCCATACACGGAACTTGTAGAGATAGTGTGTAAGGACGGGCGCAAGTGCAATACCAATCATAAACGCAGTAACCGAAGGAATCAGCACTCGTGCAGCGTCAGCAATCATACGGAAGGTTGTGATGAATAATATTCCCCGAGATAGGTACGCGTTGCGTTGATAAGCTGCTCTACATCAGTAAAGCGACCAGTCTCAGTAGAGCCAAGTACCGCTACGGCAATGCGGTGGTTGATACCTGCATCAAACACTACTACCAAATTGCCACCTGCCAAATCGGTATACCCTGTTTTGGAGAACAGGAGCCCAGGGATACGCGCTATAGCCGTATTGGTGTTAGGCCGTGTATGTAACCGTCCATCCGTTGAGGCAACCGTCACTACGGGTTCTGTAGTAATGGATACGAGTGCTGGCGCCTTTTCAAGCAGTGCACCCGCCAACAGTGCCGCATCAAGTGCTGAACCGTAGCCTCCTGCCTGCGACACGCTCTCATCAAGCCCTGTTGGATTTGTTGCACTGGTTTGTGAAAGACCTACCGCACTTGCAACACCGGCAACAAATGCAGAAGGCTTCTCAGCACGTGCGAGTGTCACTGCATCTCCCAATGTATTTGCGGCAGCATTTGATGAAGCTACGAGTGCAAGACGGATAAGATCTGCGACGGTAAAGGTATCACCGAGTGACATTGCCGGATCAGCATCAGTAGCGGCAAGTGTTGTATCAAGGGGAAGTGCTTCAAGTGCTGCATGCACCGTAAGCAGTTTTGTTATGGATGCCAGTGGCAAGGGCGTCTCTTCGTAGAGACCATAGAGCAGCGTGTGTGTCTGTAGGTCATACACCGCAGCCGCCTTCCCTTCAATAGAAACTTTTGGAAAAGGTGTTGCAGGAACTGCTCCAGCCGCAGCGGCTGGTTCTTTGTCACTCTCTCGCGCAATGACCGCCTTCCCTACGAAGCCCGCAACCGTGATAGTGCCAAGCGCCAACACCGCAATCACCAGCGCCGTCGCTATCTGAATGCGGGTACGATTTGCCTCAGCCAACTGTTTCAGTTCATCAAGGTTCATGATTCGGTATGCTCCCCCTCTGCCACTTCCACGGCAGCATCTGCGGCCTGTGCAAGCTCTGCAAATTGTGGAAGTTCTTTGGCTGAAGAAAGACCCAGGTGCCCAAGCGCCTCGGTGGTAGCTCGGTAGCGGAACTTGCGCTTGTCTGTAGGATCTTCCACGCGCTCAATAAGTCCACGCAACAAAAGTGTACGTAATGTTTGTGATGAGTTAACGCCACGCAACCAATCAATGTCTGTACGGGTAGCACCACCGCGATACAAAATAATCGCAAGTGTCTCAAGACCTGCCTTTCCTAAATCACGTGACAGCTCACCTTCGCGTAGCTTTTTTACCAGTGGCGCTGCCTCAGGTGTGGTACGCAACTCAAGATGCGTGTCCGTGGTAACCAGTGTGAGACCGCGCTCCGCAAGTGCCACACTGAGTGCCTCTGTCGTACGGGCAAGATCCTCTACAGAAATATCAAGAAGTTTAGCTGCTTCTTTCTTCGCAAGCGGCTCACCGACAGCGAACAGGAGGGCTTCGAGTGCCTGGGGCGGTGTAAGCATCTCCCCATCATAGCCGCTTATCCCCTAAAGGAGTACTGAGATTCTGGCAGTTTTCCCCACATATACCCCTATCTGGGATACGTGAGCAGCACATGCTCCAAGATCTGCTTGAGCGGAGCGGAGCGGGTGGCAAGAATGGGTGCCAGCCGTGCAGCATCCTGCAGAAACGCCTGCCCTGCCTTGGTACGGGGGGACTGATACACAATCTGCACCAGACCCGCAAGAAACTGCTCCGCCTCAGCACGCACTGCCTGCGAGTCATCCTTTTCAGAGCGCGCCCGCTCCACCAGCTTCGTTACCATCTGTTCACGCGCTTTAGGTGAAGCACCCGCAAATGTCCGAGCTGCTTCTGCAGGAGTTTTTGTGGTGGTATGCATCACTACGCGTGAGCGAAGTGTTGGCAAGAGCGCACCTGCCTGAGGCACAACGAGGTACAAGACCGTACCTGCTGGTGGTTCTTCAAAAAGTTTCAGCAGTGCGTTTTGTGCTTCATGGAATATACGCGCTGCCTGTATCACAAACGCCTTCTGCGGTCCGCGCACGGGTGCATGAGACGCAAGACGGGTGAGTTCACGGGCATCATCTACCGAAAGAAGATCATAGGTGCACACAAGCACGTCAGGATGTGTCGCCTCAGTCGCACCTACTACCGCACAGGCAAGACGAGTCGCTTCCTGTACCCCGCTCTCCTGGTCACCGGTAATTAAAAAGGCATGCGCCATATGCGCAGTATCGCATAACGATACTTATACACAGCTACTTGCATTTTACTAATACTATGCTATAGTTTCTTTGGTCTACGGGTTTGGTCGCAGTCCTTTTCCACAGGGGGATACCATGTCTTCTTCACAGAACCATAGTTCGTCTACGCACGTAGACGAAGCGCAAGAGGCGCTGAACTATGTGCTCAAGCGCAAGGGACGTCGCCTGGACTACAGCTTCATGGCGAAACTCATCGAACGCAGTGATGAATTGCGCGTCGCGATGCAAAAGAGAGGCCAGCAACTGGGTGTGTACGACGCGAAGCGTCGTGCAATGCGTCAGCTTCTGGCAGAACATCGTGCCGTTCAGCACTACTACGATGATCAGTCGCTCTACTCGTCTGGAGCAAGCCACGTCTTCAACCTTCGGAAGAACCATACCGAGAAGAACGAGAAGGTCGTCAAGCCGGAGGAGCAACCTTCCGAAGAACAGTCTGACTTCTATCACCTGAACGCGGCTCGCATCGGCGAACGCGACTAGCACCTTCAACCAAACGGGGCCCGGTACACACTGTGTATCGGGCCCTAAAACTTTTAGTACCTACTTCCCCGTACTCTTCCACCCATCAATATTTGCATGGTGTCCCGTCTTGAGTACCGCAGGGACTTTGTATGTCTTCTTTTTCCACGTAATAGCTTCAGGACGAGTGTACACGTAGTGTGAGGATACGCGACGCTCTTCTACTGACGCATCTTTGCCAAGTACCCCGGGCAGGCGACGGGTAACCGCATCGGTTATCGCAAGAGCCGGCACTTCCCCGCCGGTATATACCGCCTCCCCTACTGCAAACTCATGGAGCTTGCCGAGCTTCTTCAACATCACTCGTGCACGATCATCGATACCCTCGTACCTGCCACAGATAAACACGATGTCATCATATGCAGTGAGTTTATCTGCATCAGTATTGGTGAATTGCTTTGCACCAGGGGAAAACCATACGAGTGCAATCTTTCCCTTCTTTCCTTTCAGTGCCTTCTCTGCAGCACGCACTACCGGAAGTGCGGTCATTACCATACCAGGACCACCTCCATATGGACGCTCATCTACCTTTCCCCATTTGTTATCTACAAAATCGCGGGGGTTTTGATACGACACAGAAATCTTTTTATTCGCACGAGCACGTCCCAAAATAGATGCGGACAAATACGGATCACACGCTTCTTGAAAAAGCGTTACGAAATGGAAACGAAGCGCTCGTTTCTTTTTAGAGTTCATTGACGACTTGGTCGAGCGTCTTTTCTTCACGCTCTTCACCAAAACGCTTGCCGCCCATTGGCTCGTTAATCTTGAGGTTTACACGAGCATTGTGCTTCATACCCACCACACGAAGCAGCACGCGCAGTGCCTTTGCGGTATTGCCGTCTTTACCGATAATCTTGCCCATATCTTCTGGAGAAACGGTGAGAGTGAGGAGTACGCCCATTTCATCAACGGTACGAGCAACTACCACCGCTTCAGGGTGGTCAACAAGTCCTTGCACTACGTACTCAAGAAACTGCTGGTCGAGTTCTTTATCCATAGATAGGTGAAGTGAGTTGGGTGTGCCGCTATACAGGCACCAACGGCATTACGCCGCAGGCTCTTCAGCAGGCGCTGCCTCTGGAGCAACCTCGGCAACTGGTGCCTCTTCTGCTGGAGCAGGTTCTGCAGCAACTGGAGCCTCTAAAACAGGAGCTGCTGGTGCTTCTGCCTTAGGTGCCTCCGCTACCGGCTCTTCCTTCTTTGGCGCGGTGCGCTTTGGAAGTACGTTTACCTTCTTGCCCTCAATGATGCCCTTGGAGATAAGGAGGTTCTTGAGAGAACCAGATGGCTGTGCACCCTGGGCAATACGCGCAAGGACACGGTCCTTTTCAATGGCAAAAGCCTTGGTAAGAGGGTTGTAGTTGCCGAGAATCTCAACAATACTGCCTGCCTTTGCAGCGCGCGCCTTTTCAGTCGCGACAATACGAAAAGCCGGCTGGTTGGTGCGGCCAATGCGCTGGAATCGAATAGTTAGCATGTAGCGCAGACTGTACCAGATACGGGTATATGAGTCAAAGGGTACGTGCCGTTTCGGGCATTATTTGCTAGAGTATTCCCGTGACCACCCAATCCCCTAGCCCTCTGGAGGGCCCTATTTCAATCACCCGCCGTGGCGTCGGGTTTTTCTCCATGGGCACCAAAGATAAGGCTGACGACCTTATTATCCTCAAGGAAAACCTTGGCGTAGCGCTCCATGGCGACACGGTTCGTGTAGAACCTGCGGGCATAGCACCAGGACGTGCAGGAGATCCACCCCGCCCTGCCGCGAAGGTAGTTGCCGTACTTGAGCGCAAGAACACCACCTTCGTTGGCCCGCTCATACGTGCAGAAAATGATCCCTCTCTCATATTGGTTGCCCCGGATGCCAAGCGCATGCACGTCCCTATCCGTGTTGCCGACACGCAGAACATTCCATTTGGGCACAAGGTACTGGTTGAGATAACCGCTTGGAACGAAGGTGATCCACTTCCTACCGGCGTCATCAAAGAAGATATTGGCGCCGCAGGTGTACACGAAACTGAGATGCGTGCACTCGCACTTGGTCAAGGCTTTTCTCCTACATTCCCTCCGGGCGTTGAGCAGGAAGCTGAGGCGCTAGAAGAACAAGGTCAATCACTTGTTGATGAAGCTATCGCTGGACGTCGTGACTTTAGACACATCCCTACCTGCACCATTGACCCGGTAGATGCAAAAGACTTTGACGATGCACTTTCAGTACAGACGCTTCCTAATGGAGATATTGAGGTAGGCGTACATATCGCAGACGTATCTCATTTTGTACGTCCTGGCACCGCTATTGATACCGAAGCCCGTGAACGCGCCACCTCGGTGTACCTTGTTGACCGCACTATTCCGATGCTGCCGCATGTACTCTCCAACAATCTCTGTTCACTTAATCCTGATGTAGACCGTCTTGCGGTGTCTGCGGTCTTCACCCTTGATCAAAACGGGCACGTGAAAACGAAGTGGTTTGGTAAAACTGCTATTCACTCTGCGAAACGCTTTACGTACGAAGAAGCACAGGAGGTACTGAACAAAAATAACGGCCCCCTTCTTTCTGAGCTCGTCACCCTACGGGACCTTGCCCGCAAGATTCGTGCAGAGCGCATTGCCAAAGGTGCTGTGGAGTTTGATACCGCTGAGGTAAAGGTACTTCTTGATGCTGAGGGTAAGCCGGTAGAGATAAAGCTTAAGGAACGGCTTGAGACCATGATGCTCATTGAGGACTTCATGCTTCTTGCAAACGTTGCGGTTGCCGAACACCTCGGCGCACTTACGGAGAAATCTAACGGCGCCATTCCTTCTATCTACCGCATCCACGATGCACCAGATGCTGATCGTATTGAGGCACTCACCCAATTCCTCCGGGTTATGGGCTATGACCTTGATGCAAAGGGAGGACGCGTGAAAGGCACCGCGCTCAATAAATTGATTGCGGAGACCAAAGGTACGCCCGAAGAGTACCTCATCAAGACAGCGACGCTGCGCTCCATGTCAAAAGCAATCTATGCAACCAAGAACGCGGGTCACTTTGGTCTTGCCTTCACCCACTACACGCACTTCACCTCCCCTATCCGTCGCTATCCTGACCTCCTCATTCACCGCTTGGTGAAGCACTATGCTGATGGTGAAGTAATTCCTGCAAAAGAGCTTGCTGAGTTTGATCACCTTGCTGCACATGCCAGTGAACGCGAAGTGGGTGCTGCAGAAGCAGAGCGTGACTCGGTGAAGATGAAGCTTGCGGAATACATGATGGCGCACATCGGTGAAGAATTTGATGCCATTATCTCTGGCGTATCTGAGCGCGGCTTGTATGTTGAACTAAAAGAAACCCATGCAGAAGGCATGGTATCGGTTCGCTCTATTGGTGACGACTACTACAGCTACGACGACAAACATTATCGTCTTATTGGTGAACGTACTAAAACCTCATACCAGTTGGGCAACCCGGTGCGCGTAAAACTCATCGCAGCCCGTCCGCTTGAACGTGAACTTGATTTTGAGTTGGTGAAATAAAAAGAAAACACCCTCCCCCACAAGGAGAGAGGATGTTCGGAAAGTCTTCCGCTGCGGTTTCCTTCACCCGCGCTGCTCCGTACGAGACATGATGCCGGCTGGCACCACACCCACAAACGGAACGTGCGCGAGGAAGAGGCCGAGCTTCCAGAAGAAACTGGTTCGCCCTTTCACGGACAACTGTTGACGTGTTTCCCACGCAGCGAGCGCCGAAATAAGAATGTCCACGAAGAAGAACAACCAGCGCTCCGCACGCCACGGGACGAACGGAAACGGCTGCCCCTGCAGACTCACGACCAGGAACAACATGCTGACAAGCAGCACGAAGTACGAGAGGGTGATGGCCACGAGGTTCTTAGGCAACCACCGCAGCGACGCGAGCAGGGCGAACGTCATCGCCAAACCCGCGATCAGCGCCGCCTCCTGGGGAACGTGGACGGGCTTGAACTCGTTCACCCAGAGCAGGGCGTACAGGCCGATGAAGAGGATGGCCACGTGAAAGAGGCCGATTTTCTTGAACATGGAAAGAGCTCCTTGCTGTACCGCGACATTGCGGTTATATTTATATTATACACAAAATGTATAAATAGTCAATATATATGCCCTGTAAAAGAAAACGCCATCAAAATGAGGGCGCCGGAGGACCACGAATGGTCTCCAAAGGTTCCGGGATGATGCCTGCACAGGTGCAGGCGGTTGGTGGATTGTTGTGAACGACGGACGGCTCTTCAAGAATGAACAGATCCTGATTGACCAGTGCCACCTGTGGCGCGTCCAGGAACTCTGGACGTTGCTCAAGAAGAAGCACCACGCCAAGCTGCTCATGATCAATCAATGCAACTTCAGGCACAGGCGACAGTGCCACACAGGCCTCAAGAAGCATTTCGTGCTGGATCAGCTCATGTCTGGGCGCAAGTGCAAGTTCCGTGCGTAACCCAACAATCAACACTCTTTCCCATTCCCGAGAAAGAAACAGTGGTGAAATTTCCACGCATCCTCCCGAGAAAAGATGAATATGGTCCGAGGAAGACTGTATCAACCCCTCCCCTACTTCGCAACTGCAACCGCGTCCTCAAACTTCACGGAAAGGAGTTTTGAAATACCATCACTGCCCATAGTTACTCCGTACAAAATACCTGCACGACTCATCGTCTCACGGTTGTGCGTCACCACCACCAGCTGCGACTTCTTTGCGAGCGCCTCAATCATATCCGCATAGCGGCGAGAATTTGCCTCATCAAGGGCCGCGTCAGTTTCATCCAATATCAAAAATGGTGGTGGGTTCACCTGACTCATCGCAAAGATAAGGGCGATGGAGGTAAGAGCACGTTCACCACCAGAAAGCTGCACCAATGACTGCACACGCTTCTTCGGAAGGTTCACCGTCACCTCAATACCCGGCTTCCCTACCACCACACTCTCCTGCTCTTCATCCTCCTCAGAAGAAGCGGAAAGCTCCTCAAGTGAGAGACGTGCGCCACCACCACCGAACAAGATAGCGAAGAACTCACCAAACGAAGTATTTACCTTCGCGAGTCCTTCCACAAACTGTTTTGAAAGTTCTGTATCAAGCTCAGCAATGAGGTCACGGAGACTTGCCGCAGATTTCGTCAGGTCTTCAAGTTCACGAGCAAGGAACGCTTCACGCTCAGTCGCCTCGGTGTGCTCACGGCGCACCTCTTCACCGGTACCTCCTGCTTCTTCCAGACGAATCTTCAGGCGCTCCAGATTGCGCTTTCTATCCTCCTGCACACGACGATCTTCCACTGGAAGCGTCTCAAGGGGTGAAAAGGATGCTGCCTCAGCACCAGCAAGTGCGAGCACCTCCGACTGGTCACGGCGTAGTTCTTCTTCAAGAAGTGCGAGTTCATTCAGTCGTCCCTCCTGGCGTGCCACATCACTTTCTGCCTGCGCTTTCTCTCCTGCAAGCTCAAGAATCTTGTGCTTCACTTCTCGTCCCGTTTCGTTCTCAACCGCCACCGCCTCTCGTGCCTTCACCAGCTCATGGCGAGCGCGTTCCTCTTCTGCACCCAGTGCCGTTACCTTCGCCGACAGCATGTCGCGCTTTTCAGTAAGGGCAAGCTGCTCACGTTCATCGGTCTGGAGATACGCATCACTGGATACGACATATCGGTTAAAGAAGGTACTGAACATGTTGCGCAGCGATACCAGTGCCGCATGCAATGCTGGTGCAGGAGTGTGCTCAGGCAGCTCTGCTTGCATCTTTGCTTCATGCGCAAGTACGGAGAGTTCTTTGCGCGGTACCCGCACAAATTCTTCTTCAGTTGCCTCTTTGGCACGCTGTATAGCAGCTTCAAGGGCACCCTCTACACGACCAAATTCACGGGCAAGCTCGCCACGCTCACGCAACACCCGATCAAGCGTACGCTCCGCTTCACGTACCGCAGACAATCGCTTGGCACTCTCAGTATCTGCCTCACCCTGCTCGTCATAGCTGGCAAGGTTGGTATTTGCCGACTCTGCACGATGTGTTGCGGCTTGTAACTTCTTCGTAGCATCAGCACGCTCGGTACGCAGATACACGTCTTCAATAGCGCAGTAGGTCTTTGCCGCACCAATCAATTCCTGACGCAACTCTTCTGCCCTATCAAGTTTCTCTACCTGCTTGGCAAGGAAGCGCAGATGCGGTGCGATCTCACGACGCAGTGCTTCTACTTCTTTTGCATTTTCTTCAGTACGCGTAAGCTTGCGCTCTGCCTCCTGTTTCTTAAACTCAAACACCTTCAACCCAAGCGCATCTTCAAGCAATTCCCGACGCTCTTTCGGAGACGCGAGCAGCACACGATCTGCCTCACCTTGAGAAATAATATGGTGACCCGTCTCACCAATGTTTGCACCCGCAAGAAGTTCCTGCACATCACGCAGGCGCACCTTACTGCCATTGAGCGCGTACTCACTTGAACCATCACGAAATACTGAGCGTTCGATAATCACCTCATCAAACTCAAGTTTGAAGGGACGTGTTTTTCCCTGGGGTCGGTTATCAAACACAATAGCCACCGCAGCACGATTCGCTCGCGGAGATGAAAGAGATCCAGAGAAGATAAGATCCTCACTGCGCTTGCCGCGCATGCTTTTCATTGACTGTTCACCGAGCGCAAACCGAAACGCTTCGGCAACGTTTGATTTACCGGAGCCGTTTGGCCCTACAATAGCCGTTACCGATGATGAAAAATCCAAGATTGTTTTCTTGGCAAATGATTTAAATCCGGCAATCTCAAGCCGCTTTAGCATAAGGATATTGTACCAAACAAAAAGCTGTCGACACGGGGCCGACAGCTTTTGAACGCTAGCTATGAGTGCACCAAAGGTTTCTGATGCTCTTTGCGCTTTCGTTCTATCCGAACTTCACGAGTCTTCCGAATGCCCTCTAGGATATGTGCTCCGGGAAATCCCAAAAAAGGAAAGGACGCGAAGGCAACCAGACTTCTGGAAGCTCTATCCCATTCGGTGTCCATAAGAGATTCCCGAGCAAGGTACCCCACACCAAAGAACACCGGGATGTTGACGAGCACGATGAGTCCCGGGAGAGGCACGGGTGCCTCTGCAGGAAACACTGGTCGCACTATCAACACCAGTGCACTTCCAAGGAAACACATGCTCATGATGTACATCAGAAGTCCGGCCCGAGTCATCTCGCCCTTGCCCGGCAGGCATGAGAGAGAGACCGTGCAGAAGGTACATGCTGCCGCCCAGCGCACAGACATCCCATACGGCACGCCATATACGAAAAACACCAGGACGACCAACACAAGAGCGGCCGTCAGACGAACGTTCACGCCGAACTGATTCATTGAGAGGCCCCTTTGTGAGGATTGTGGATATAGACGTCAGCAACCTGCACGAAACTATCCTGCTACCAACCCCTCTTGTCAAGCGCGTTCTGTGCCGCCTCCTGTTCTGCTTCCTGCTTTGCCTTTCCTTCCCCGCGCGCTATTTCCTGAGTACCCAAGAAGACTCCGACAGTGAAGCGTCGATCGTGATCAGGCCCCACCTCCATAAGTACTTCGTACCGCGGTGTCGTCCCCTCTTTATCTTGTGCTGCTTCCTGAAAACGGCTCTTGGCATCTTTGAATCCTTGATTCGCGACAATTGCATCTACCTTCGGGAACAAATGCTTTGCAATAAATGCTCCGGCAGCATCATACCCCTGGTCAAGATAGACCGCGCCAATGACCGCTTCCAGTGCATCGGCAAGAATAATTTGTCGTGCACGTCCTGTATCTCGTGCCTCACCTTTGGAAAGACGCAGGTGGTCATTAATGCCAATCTTTGCTGCAGTCTCTGCAAGCGATACCGTGTTCACGAGTGCTGCACGGTATGTGGTTAGTTCACCCTCGGGACTTGCAGGGAATTTCGTAAATAAATAGTGGGTGGTAACAAGCTCAAGCACTGCGTCTCCAAGAAACTCCAAACGCTCGTTATGGGTCTTGGTCTTTTTGTTTTCATTCAAATACGAACGATGCGTCAGCGCTTCAACAAGCAGCTCTTCGTCGCGAAAAGAAAGACCTAAGGTCTTTGCAGCATCAATATGGTCGGTCATACAGGAACGCTACTGCCCGGGAGCAGTACGGTCAAGCAGCTTCTGCACGGCAGCGGTAACGATCGGCAGCATGTCCTCATAGAAGTTAAGGTCAAGAATATCCTGCAAACGGAACCAGCGTGCATCATCAAGTCCACCACTCTTCTTAAGCTCCACCGGCAAGAACTCGGAGGAACACAAGAAGAACCACACGTGCTTGCGTACCTTCCCTTTCTCAGGATGAGAAGCGACGTACTCATTCTCACCTACCTGATCTTCAATCTTCACCTCAAGGCCAAGTTCTTCTTTTGCCACACGTATCACACCCGCTTCGGGAGTTGGGTCGCCCTCAATATGTCCCTTGGAAAGAGTCCAGCGACCAAACACGTCATGTACCAAGGCTAAATAGTATTGGCCCTCGTGGCGAGAATAAATGATGGCACCACCAAGCTTTTCAAGAGGCAGATCTTCACGACGCACGGCATCTTTCTTCCCCTTCTCATCTTTACCTGGCTCACCCAACTCCTTATACACTGCACCAAGCACCCCGTTTACGAACCTGCCAGAAGAGTCCCCGCCAAACGTCTTTGCAAGTTCAATGGCTTCGTTAATAGCTACCTTTGCTGGCACCTGAGCACGATCAGCAAACAGAAGCTCATACAACCCGATACGCAAAATGTTGCGGTCAACAGGAGCAATCTTTTCGAGAGGCCAATCAGGAGCTGCTTTAGTGATAACCGTATCCAAATCTTTCTGCTTAGCAATAACACCATCAAGCAGTGCATTCATGAATGGGTGGTCGGTATCGCCACCACCAAACTCCTCTACGTTTCTGGTGAGAATATCTTTCACGGCCTTCTCCCCCACGGCGGCAGTATCCCACTCAAAGAGTGTCTGCAGGACAATTGAACGAGCTAAGTGGCGGTTGGCCATATATAAAAGAGCGTTATGTACCTATAGCGTACCAACAGAAACGCCCCGCACAAGCGGGGCGTTTCTAACAACTGTGTATTACAGAAATTATGATCCCATGCCGCTACGGCTACGAGGACGTGCCGTTGGCTTCTTTTCCACCACTTCAGCGGCTACGGTTTCAGCCTTGTGATCATGGTCGTGATGTACGTGATCATGCTTGGTACCCTTGCCAGACTCCTTCTTCACTGCCTTTACCTTCTTAGGCTCAGCAATCTGCTTGCCCTTGTACATACCGGTTACCTCATCAATGCGGTGTGGGAGACGGAGGTTTCCTGTCTCCTTATCAGCAACAATCACGCGCGTCTTAAGGGCGTGGTGGGAACGACGGTTACCCGTGTGTCCGCGTGTATGGCGCATTCGTACAGTCATAGTGGAGAGACTGTACCACACCCCTATAAAAAGGAAAACACCCCCTTAGGGAGGGGATGTTTCAAGGACCGGTCGAGCCTTATGGCCAGTACACGCTTCGACCTCGTCACGCGCCATTTGACTCCACGGAGAAGTCGCGCTGCACACGACAAGGACGCAGGTGCCGCCATGAGCCCGAACCGTTGCCTCAGCAAAGGAACAGTCCGAACACTTTTTAAACCCGCACTCCCTGAGCTTTCCTGGGTCATTGGGCGGAACAGGTTTCTTGTTCCCTTCAGTAACTTGCTTCGCTTTTGTTGCCGCCTGCTGGATTGCTTCTTGCAGGCCTTTCGTAACCTTTTCGGGCATGGGACTCTCCGGATGAATGATGGGTGGAAGGTGCTATAAAAACCAGCCAGCAGCATACCACTCGCCCCAGACAAATCAATCTCGCAAAAATGAGCGGCGATGAATGGCAGAGAGACCGTGCTCGCGTATGGCCGCATAGTGTTCTTTCGTTCCGTACCCCTTGTGCTTTGCAAATCCATATCCAGGAAACTCTTTCTCGTATTCGTACATCTTCCGGTCACGCAAGACTTTTGCTGCAACCGAGGCGAGGGAAATAATCGGTATGAGGTTGTCACCATCAATGACCGTTTCTTGTATGTACTCAGGGGGAGCTTTGAGTGATCCATCCAAAAACACCTTCTCTATATCCTCAGGAGCAAGTGCACGTATTCCTCGCCACGCCGCCTTCTTTACCGCATACGCAATCCCCTTTGCATCTATCACCTGCGCACTTTCAAAACATACAGAGAACTTCACGTCTCCCAACTTCTTTCGTTCTTCCAGCTGTGCAAAAATCGCTTCCCGTTTCTTTTCTGAAAGCTTCTTGGAGTCCTTCACGCCGGGAAACTCTGCCGCCACATCAAAGCCAACGGGTACCGCAACAATCCCTACGGACACCGGTCCTGCCAATGGTCCCCTACCCGCTTCGTCCACACCGACGATGTATTTCATATCCCCAGAATAGCAGTAAGTTTCAGGTCAAGATAAGTTTGCTATTCTTAGTACCTATGAGCCGTTTCGTCCACCTCCACACCCACTCCCACTACAGCTTCTTGCAGGCACTCCCGAAAGTGGACGAGCTGGTAAAGAAAGTGAAGGCGGAAGGCATGAGCGCTATTGCCCTTACCGATGCCGGTAACCTCCACGGTGCCATTGAGCTCTACAAAGAAGCAGAGAAAAAAGAAATCAAAGCGATTATCGGTGTAGACGCATATGTCGCACCTGGCTCACACCTCATACATGATGCAAACGAAAAGCGTTCACGCATCGTGCTCCTTGCAGAAAACATGGATGGATACAAAAACCTCCTGCAGCTTGTTTCCGCTGGTGCAACCGTAGGACTGTCTGAGAAGCCACGCATTGATATGGAGTTGATGCGCAAGCATCACCAAGGATTGATTGCACTCATTCCCTCCTTTGCCGGCTCCCCTGCTCAGGCACTTAAGAATGGTGACACAGCGGGAGCAGCAGCAAGTATTGCGGAATACCAGAGTATCTTTGGCAAAGAGAACGTGTATCTGGAAATCTCTCACCACCCGAACGTAGAGGGTCACATGGAGCGCATGAAAAAGCTCAGGGCTCTTTCTAAAGAAAGCGGCGCACCGCTCGTTGCCCAGCATGACGTCTACTACCTCGCCCCCAGTGATCGCGAAGCGTGTAACGTGCTGCAACGCATTCGCCAAGGCGGCAGCAGTGGCGGAAACGAAGACGAAGACTTTTCATTCACAACCGAGGCACAGATGCGTGAGTGGTTTGCAGACGTCCCTGAAGCGGTTGAAGAAAGTGGACACATTGCTGATAGATGCAACGTATCTTTTGAATTGGGTAAATGGGTGTTCCCTGCACTTCCCGTTGCTGAAGGATTTGCTAATCATGATGAAGAGCTCCGTGCCAAGACATATGCTGGCATTAAAAAGCGTGGCCTTGAGGAGACCGAGGAGATGCGTACCCGTATTGAATATGAGTTGGATATCATCAAACAGAAAGGGTTTGCGACCTACTTCCTCGTAGTGCAAGACCTGCTCGCCTTTGCCCACAAAAACAAGATTCTCACCACCATTCGTGGATCCGTGGCAGGCTCCCTTGTTACGTACCTTGCCGGTATCACGAACGTAAATCCGCTTGAGTACCAGCTTCCTTTTGAGCGCTTTTTGAACCCTGAGCGCCCTTCTGCTCCTGATATCGACATGGACTATGCCGATAACCGACGTGATGAAATGATTGCGTATGCCAAAGCAAAGTATGGTGAAGACCATGTGGCACAGATAGGTACCTTCGGTACCATGATGGCGCGTGCTGCCGTGCGCGACGTCGCACGTGCTCTTGGGCACTCATATGGCACCGGCGACCGCATCGCCAAACTCATTCCCATGGGCAGCCAAGGATTCCCGATGACCATTGATCGCGCCCTTGAGCTTGAGCCTGACCTGAAGCTTTTGTATGACGAAGACGAAGATGTACGCGAGATACTTGATCTTGCTAAGCGTATTGAAGGCTGTGCTCGCCATACCGGTGTGCACGCAGCCGGTGTGGTGATGGCACCAACACCACTCACCGAGTGGACCGCACTCCAGCTCGATACCAAAACCGGCAAACTCATTACGCAATACGACATGCATGCGGTTGAAGATGCGGGTCTCTTGAAGTTTGACTTCCTTGGTATCAAAAACCTTTCTATTCTTTCTGATGCGGTGGCGCGGGTAAAGGAAACACAGGGAGTTGATATTGATATTGAAAACATTCCCCTGAACGACCCGAAAACATTCACCATGCTCTCGCGCGGTGAGACCGAAGGTACCTTCCAGCTCAACGGCTCAGGTATGACCCGCTTCTTGAAAGAGCTTCGTCCCTCAACCATTCACGACATTAATGCCATGGTGGCGCTCTATCGCCCTGGTCCGATGGAAACCATTCCTACGTATATCGCCCGTAAGCACCAGCCACGTCTGGTGGAATACCTTGACCCACGCATGAAGGAATACCTCGCCTTCTCACACGGTCTCTTGGTGTACCAAGATGACGTGCTCCTCACCGCTATTAAATTGGGTGGCTACTCATGGCTTGAAGCAGACAAGCTCCGCAAAGCGATGGGCAAAAAGATTCCGGAGGTTATGCAGGCAGAGAAGGCAAAACTCACCAAAGGATTTATGGAGTTCGGCAAACTAAGTAACGAGAAAGCTGAGCAGTTGTGGAAACTGATTGAACCATTTGCTGCGTACGGCTTTAACAAAGCACATGCCGCAAGCTATGGGAAAGTTGCCTATCAAACTGCGTACATGAAGGCGAACTTCCCTGTGGAATACATGGCAGCACTCCTTACTGCAGATGCAGGCGACACTGAGCAGGTGGCAATCTTTGTTGCCGAGGCGACACGGTTACGTATCCCCGTACTACCACCAGACGTAAACGAAAGTGGTACTGACTTTACTGTTGTTGATCGTGACGGCACGCAGGCAATCCGTTTCGGTCTCTCTTCTATTAAAAACTTTGGTGAAGGTATTGCCGAAGCTATCCTTACAGAACGCACCGCACACGGTCCGTACCGCTCTCTTTCAGACTTCTTGGCACGTGTCAGCGCAAAATCTCTCAACCGCAAATCACTTGAGTCACTTATTAAGTGTGGTGCGCTTGATACCCTTGGCACCCGCGGAGTCATGCTGGCGCACATAGAAACCCTGCTTACCTTCCATCGTGAAGCAACACAATCCGCCCAAGACTCACTCTTTGGCATGATGGCACCGCCAGTCCTCACCCTGCCACAAGAAGACAAACCGACCTCTCTTATAGACAAACTCCTTTGGGAAAAGGAATTGCTTGGTATCTATGTCTCAGGACATCCCCTTGATACCCACACTGAGCTCACCGCAAAAGCACGTACCTCTATCGCAGCTATACGCGAGAAGCCACAACCAAAAGCAACCGTCATTTTGCCCGTGCTTATTGAAAACGTCCGTCCCATCCTCACCAAAAACGGTGACAAGATGGCGTTCCTAAGAATTGCCGACAAGACCGCATCTATTGAAGCTGTCGCCTTCCCCAAGCTCTACAAACAGCACAGCGGCGCTCTCACCGAAGGTTCCTGTGTGCTCATTAAAGCCACGGTCTCTCCCCGAAATGGTGAACTTTCCCTCGCACTTGATGAGCTTAAACCGCTCTAAATAGAGCATGTTTTGTGCTACTATCTGCCCATGAATCCCCTTGAAGCAAAGCGCCATACTCTTGCCCATCTCCTTGCGGCAGTTATTCAAAAGAAATACCCACACGCAAAGCCAACTATTGGTCCTGCGGTAGATACGGGCTTCTATTACGACTTTGATTTCTCTGGTGGTGCAACCCCTACCAGCGAAGACCTTGCTTCCCTCACTGAGGAGATGCGTGCTCTCCTACCTACCTGGAACAGCATGACCGGCGCACCTGTGTCAGAAGCACAGGCTACTGAGCAGTTTGCTGCTAACCAGTACAAGAAGGAGCTCATACAAGAAATCACCCAGCGTGGTGACACACTCACCCTCTATACCGCAGGCACGTTCACCGATCTCTGCCGTGGTGGACACAGTGAAAACCCTGCGACTGAGATTGCACCTGATTCATTCGTACTGGATCGCATTGCTGGTGCATACTGGCGTGGAGACGAAAAGAATCCAATGCTCACCCGCATCTACGGTCTTGCCTTTGATACCAAAGAAGCTCTTGATGCATACGTCACCCAAAAAGAAGAGGCACTCAAGCGTGACCACCGCAAACTTGGACAGGAGCTTGATCTCTTTGTCATCTCTGACCTTGTGGGTGCAGGACTCCCTCTCTTCACTCCCAAAGGAACAATCGTACGCGATGAACTTATCTCCTTCCTGTGGGAATTAAACAAGGCGCAAGGATACGAAAAGGTTGATATACCGCACCTTGCAAAACCAGACCTCTACAAAGTCTCGGGACACTGGGACAAGTACAAGGATGATGGGTTCCAGGTACACGGCCGTGACAAGCACTACATGCTGAAGCCGATGAACTGCCCGCATCACACACAGATTTATGCGAGCCGCCCCAAAAGCTATCGTGACCTCCCTATCCGCTATTTTGACGTCACCCGCGTATACCGTGATGAAAACAGTGGTGAGCTTCTGGGCCTCTCTCGCGTACTCTCCATCACCCAAGACGATGGACACGTATTTTGCCGCCCAGACCAAATTGCTGATGAAGCTGGCCGCATCATCTCCATCATCAAGGACTTCTACAGCACCCTCAACATGCTTGGTGAAGGTTCATACTGGGCACGCCTTTCGGTGCGCGACCCGAAGACCCCTGACAAGTATCTTGGCGACACGGCAATATGGGACGCTGCAGAAGCACACCTTGAGGCCATAGCGTCCGCAGAAGGACTCACGATGATTCGTGGCGAGGGCGAGGCAGCCTTCTATGGCCCTAAGCTGGACTTCATGTTCAAGGACGCCATTGGACGTGAATGGCAGCTTGCCACCATCCAGTTGGACTTTGTACAGCCAGAGCGCTTCAAGCTTGAGTACACCGATCAGACTGGTGCAAAGGTACGTCCAGTCATGATCCACCGCGCCATCTCCGGCTCTCTTGAACGCTTCCTTTCGGTAATGATTGAACACTACGCAGGCGCCTTCCCTGCTTGGCTGTCTCCTGTACAGGCAATGGTCATTCCTGTCTCTGACAAACATATTGAGTATGCAAAGACGGTTCTGAGTGCACTTAAGGACGCTGACATACGCGCTGATATAGATGACGCAAATGATTCTCTCGGCAAGAAGATTCGTGCAGCAAAGACTGAAAAGATTCCATACGTCCTTATCGTCGGTGACAAAGAAATTGAAAGCAGCACCGTCACTATTGAAAGTCGTGATCACGGGAAGCTTGATCCGGTAAGTACTACTGAAGCGGTTGTACGTATTTCCAAGGAGATACGCGACCGCGCGTAAACGCAAAAAGCTAGGTACCTGTGTACCCAGCTTTTTGTATAGGTGGGCGAGGAGGGACTTGAACCCTCACCTCTTGCGAGACATGGTCCTAAGCCATGCGCGTATACCAATTCCGCCACTCGCCCGTCAGGGCACTATACCAAATTTGTGAATTATCTGGTATAAAACACATACGCGCCTATAGCTCAGCTGGTAGAGCAACTGCCTCTTAAGCAGTGGGTCCCAGGTTCGAGCCCTGGTGGGCGCACTAAGTTTCTCAGTACAACAATACAGCCAATGCATCTTGCATTGGCTGTATTGTTTTTGCGGTGCCGGGAGTGGGACTCGAACCCACACGACCTATTAAAGTCTGGGGATTTTAAGTCCCCTATGGCTACCGATTTCATCATCCCGGCAATGTCTCCTTTGTACCATATCAAACGCCCCGGATATACCGGGGCGTTTGTGTACACACACTCACCTGACTTACATCGACATTGATGCCGAAGAAGACTTCACTGAGCACTCACTGCAGCAGCGCTTATGCGTCACGAGGAGATAGATCGCCGAAAGTCCGACAAGGACATACACGATCATCTCTACGGTTGGCCATGCCCCAACGAGGAGTGCCACGAGGTTATACCCGAACGCGGTCAAGCCCCAGTTAATGCCGCCAACAATCACAAGGATGAAGGCGATGATATGAAGGAATTTCATTTGATATACGGAATATACGTATAATGGCGCACCCCTTAATTAAACACCCTGCAGGGGCAATAAAGAGCCCATACCACACCCTCTGTGGATTGCCTTATTCCTGCTGAAATATACCCATCATGGTACTATCGGAGTACTGGTCCGGTGGTGAAGCGGTAACACAGCGGTCTGCAAAACCGCGATGCGCGGGTTCGATCCCCGCCCGGACCTCACACAAGGGTTATTACGCGGCGCAGTTGAGAGGACCTATTGGCGTAATACCAAACGTGCCAATCACGAAGTTTATAATTCCGTAGGCACCAAAGATAATGACCAGGCCTACAATGCCCCATATCATGTGATTCTTGCCATCTTTCGTGTCACCTCCTGCTGCGGAGGTCTGCAAGAATTTCACCAATCCAAAGAGGAAGTACACAAATGCACCTGCAGAGATAAGTATGATGATCGGATTGATAATCTCCGTAACCACCTTACAAATAAGCTCAGACATATACGCGAGTATAGCATACAGCCGCTGTCTTTTTGACAGCGGCTGTATGTAAAAACCGAATACCTAGAGACTACTTAACTTGGAAAGGTGCACCTACACCACTCGTTGGGGTGTTCAGTGTACTTCCAACGCTAAACGTACCGGTGAGGATGTTTACGAGACCCCAAATGGAAACCATCACGGCAAAACCAACAATGCTCCACATCATGAGGTTTCTACCCTTAGTCTTCACCTCATCATCGTTTGCTCCCTGAATAAAGGTCTGGAATGCGCCCCAGAGAAACACGATGAATGCGATTGCAAACACCAGAGGAACCAATGTACCGTTAATTATCCCAAGAATGGTATCGCCAAGATCACCAATATCATTAATTGACGCCGCAAGTGCGAGAAATGGGAATGCGAACGACACACCAATATATGCAAGTTTCTGTTTCATACCGTAGTTAAATTGATAACGCTTAGAAAATCACTTGCTAAGACGTACTCTTATTATACCGCATCCACCCGTGCGCAAGGCCGGGTGTGGGGATTGTTAGAGTGTCGGATAATCTGGTCTTCCCCCACTATCAAGTCCGAATGTTCCTGTCACAATATTAACCAACCCCCACACCGATACCATCACGGCAAAACCAATAAGACCATACAGAATGAGCTTCTTGCCTTCATTCTTCTCATCACCACTCGCGCCATTTTGAATGAAGTGTTTGTACACACCAAAAATAAATACCAGAAACGCTATCGCAAAGAGTAACGGTACGAACACATCATTGATGAGCGTCAGTATCGTGTCCTTTAACCCAAAAAGAGTATCTGCAGAGGCCGCAGGAGCATTTGTAGTCACCTTCCCTGCATTAGAAGTATTGGTGTTTGACGTTGGATAGCTTGGAGAATACGGCAAGAGCGAGTCTGAGGAAGTTGTTTCAGCTGCAGTCGCCGGGCCTGCCGCCGCAAGCGATACTGTCGGAGCAACCAGAGGAGCTATAGCAAACAACCCAGTAGCAACCGCAAACGCAAAGGTGTATTTCTTCATATGCAGATTATAACCCAAAGGTATTCATAAAGATGCGCACTAGACCAAATGCTGAAACCATCAACGCCAACGCAAGCAGACCCCACAAGATAAACTTCTTCCCTTCTCCCCGATCTTTTTCTGATTCACCGCCCAAGATGAAATACTTAAATACACCGAAAAGAAAGAACAAGACGGCAAAGGCAAACAGCAACGGAACGACCGCGCTGTTTGCCGCACCAATAAGCATGCTCACAAAAACCTTGAATGAAACTGCTGCTTCAGCGGGATGCGGAAAGACAATGTAGAGCGCAAGTACAAGTAGTGGAATGAGACGAGTCATGGCTACAGACTTTTTACCGTTGCCTCAATACCAAGCGATATGGCAGTTGCACCCAGGAGTATCAGCGCACCGATTACGGTCCACAACAGACTCTCGCGAGCACTCTTAAGTTCAGTCGAGTTGCCTTGTGCATGCACAAACTTAAAGCCCGTCCAAATAAGCATGAGCACCACAAATATCGCGCCGATGGTTTGCACGAATCCGAGAATAGCACTCAAAAGCTCAGTAAGGTTATTTGAGTTAAGAGGGTTATCTAATCCACCTCCATTCCATAGAGCGTTCCCAGTAGAGTTTGTCGGTGCCGATGTTTGCGTACCACCTGAGCCAGCACTTGAACCACCAGCTGTATCACCAGCTGTACCAGTTACAGTAATAGGTGTACTTGCGTATACGCTTACACACTTCAACGTTGTTGGATTGCAAATAAGCCCTGTGTTGCATACGTGACTTCTACCTTCACACGTTTGATTTAAGCCACCAGTAGGAGAGTATGCGGCAGAAACCGTACTATGATTCATGAATATCAGCATTCCAAAAACGAATAGAAAGGCACTGATGCCCACCACTGGAATTTGATGAAGATGTTTCATAATTAATATGCGGCGGAGATTGCTCGCTCAGCGGTAGTAAGGGACTCTATAATGCGTGTACGGCCGCTTATCACATTGCTAATCATAGCGCCAAATATGGTATCCGTCGCACTGGCGTTTGGGGACAGCCATCCACGCGCAACCAGCGCATCTTTATACACCACACTAGCAATAGGATCACTCGTGTTTGCCGAAAGAAGGTCTCGGCGCACTGGTGCAAGAGTTCCCACATTATCCGCAAACGCCTTCATAGTTTCGTTTGGGGTAAAGGCAAGAGCAACGGTGAGTGCACCAGCTGGATTCTTGCTTGCTTTCGGTAACACAAACGCATATACCTTTCCATAGGTAGAACGAAGCGTTGCCGTACCTGGCTGCGGCATACGCGCTATATCAAAGGACAAGTTTGGATTCCCTTGGCGCAACGATGCATACTCAGAACCAAAACCAAGATAGAGTGCCAGCGTACCCCCTAAGAAAGAAGCTCTTGAGGACGGCAGTGTTCCATTCCACGTATAGGTGTCTTGTGCAGGGTTTGCAAAGGCAAGGTAATAGCGTAGTGCTGCTTCTGCGGGCACATCACCGCCGGTAACCGTTCGCGTAAAGAATGAAGCGTTAGGACCGCCCTGTGACGATTCCTCCAACGGAACGCCTGCCTGCATAAATAACGTAGCAATAATCTCTTTTGCATTTACGATATTTCCATAGCCACCAAGCGCTACCGCCGCACGCACCACCTCCTTACGAGAATCGACGCTGGCTATTTTTGGCACCAGTGCTGCAACCTCTTCCCAGGTTCGTGGCGCCTCTGCAATATTTGCTGAGGCGAGCATCGGACGGTTGTAATACAGCACGAGCGGATCAAGGGCGAGCGGCACGCCGTACAATCCTTCAGGACCAAGAAGGACGTCTGTGGCATCAATAAAGGTATCGCGGAAATTCCGTTCTGGCACCGCATCATATGAAATTGGCGTCAGCGTGTGCCACAGCCCAAGCAATTGATCTGAGGAGACCACCAGAAGATCTGGTGCGTTCCCACTGGCAGCAGCATTGATATACTCACTCTCAAACGTCTCTGGCTGCTTCTGCACATATGACGCTACCGCAAGCACACTATCCTTACCTGCTTGCTGTATCGTCGCGGTAAAGGCAGAGGCAGGAAGCGTTCCCCAAATAACTACCGGTGCAGTATTTGCGTTGTTTGATGATCCTGAATACGTTGCAAAGACAAAGAGACCGATACCTGCTGCAGCAACGAATGCGCCTATAACAATGATTTGGAAGAGTGAGATTTTCATGGTGCGGTAAAGACAAGCCCGTAATGGTGTGGCCCAGCCCGGAACCCTTTCTGTTTATGAAACCCGGCGGCAAGTACCCACTCCTCTGCTTTGTGTTCTTGCACCACATGTTCAGGAGCAGGACCCATACCGCCATACGAGCCCGCCCAATCAACAACGAGTAACTTTCCTCCTGACTTTAACGTGCGCTTAGCCTCAGCAAGTGCGCGATCAACCTGCGCAAGCTGAAAAAGTACGTTAGAGAGAATCACCGCATCAAGGGACTGATCGCGTAACTTGGTACCTCCCGGCTTTTCAATGTCACCCCAGACTGTATCAATATTCATGCGGTGTGCGCGCTCTGCCATATGTCGCACGTGCTTCAACACATCTTCCTGCACATCAACGGCATACACCTTACCATCACGCCCTACGATACCTGCAGCCGCGATGGCATAGTGACCGGAGCCGACACCAAAGTCGCCCACCTTCATACCTTCACGCATACCCATCTGGAGAATATTCGCTTTTGGATCAGCAAAATGCATACCTATACGATACCACGCGCCCTTTAGGCGCGTGGTATCTCATGAGGGAAAACAATCGGCACTCTAGACCGCAACCATGGATGCGATAGCGTCACCTTCGTAGAGCTTCATCACGCGTACACCCTGGGTGGCACGAGAGAGTGACGGAATCTCACCGAGCGAGGTGCGAATCACCTGACCCTTCTTGGAGACAATGACTACCTCATCTTCCTTAAAGTCACCTACAAGTATTTTTGCACCGATGATGTCACCGGTCTTTGCGGTTACCTCTGCGGTCTTAATACCTGAGCCACCACGACCCTGTACCTTGTATTCATCAATAGGCGTGTGTTTGCCGTATCCCTTACTCATCACGACGAGCAATGCGGCATCTTTAGCGCTTGCTGCAGGGATAACCTCAGCAGATACGACCCGGTCTCCCTTCTTAACGCCCATACCACGCACCCCACCTGCGGTACGTCCCATCTCACGGGCGTCTTCTACCTCAAAGCGGATGGACTGACCCTTCGCGGAGACGAGCGATACCGTATCACCATCTTGTGCAAGACTTGCTGATACCAGCTTGTCGTCTCCCTTTAGGTTGATGGCAATGATGCCTGAGCGACGCACGTCACTAAAGGCTTTTGCCGCCACACGCTTTACCACACCTTCTCCTGTTACAAATACTACCGATGACGCATCAAGCGCGGCACCCTTAGGCACTGACAATACACTCGTCACGCGTTCGTCTCCTGCGAGCGCCAAGAAGTTCATAATGCTCTTGCCCTTGGTTGCACGCTTTCCTTCTGGGATCTCGTACATCTTCAACTGGTATGCCTTACCAAAATCAGTAAAGAAGAGGAGGTCAGCATGTGCTGATGCTGAGAGCATGTGGGTCACTACATCCTCTTCCTTTGTCGCAATATCAACGACTCCCACTCCCCCACGCTTCTGACGACGGTACTCATCTGGGTTGGTGCGCTTCACGTACCCACCATAGGTGAGGACAAGCATTGATTCCTCATCAGGCACCAAGTCCTCTACCGAAATATTCTGCACCCCACCTTTCACGATTCTGGTACGACGATCATCGCCATACTTCTCAGCAATCCCAGAGAGCTCGCTCTTGATGACCCCAAGAATGTTCTTTTCAGAGGAGAGCAACTTCTCAAGAGACGCAATAAGTTTGCCAACCTCCTCAAGCTCATCTTCAATCTTCTTGCGCTCAAGACCAGCAAGCTTTGAGAGACGCATTTCAAGAATTGCGGCAGCCTGTATTTCAGAGAACTTAAACTTCTTCTGGAGTGCGAGCGATGCTTCCGCAACATCTGCAGATTTCTTAATGATCGCAATGATTTCTTCAATGTGATCAAGTGCCTTAGAAAGACCGAGCAAGATATGCTCACGGTCTTTTGCCTTCTTCAAATCAAACTCGGTACGGCGACGCACCACCAGACGACGGTGCATGATGAACTGCTCAAGAATACCCTTCAACGAAAGAGTCTTTGGTTCCCCATCAACCAGCGCAAGCATGTTGTAGTGGAAGGTGCTTTCAAGCTCGGTGTGCTTGTAGAGCGCATTCAATACTGCTTGCGGATGTGCGGTGCATTTCAGCTCAATGACCACACGAATGTCATCAGTGGATTCATCGCGAATATCACGAATGCCTTCAAGCTTCTTGTCCTGTACCAGCTCAGCAACGCGCGTAATGAGGTCTGCCTTATTAACACGGTATGGGATAGAAGTAATGACAATCTTTGAGTCTTTCTTTCCATCGTCCACTATCTCTGCATCACCGCGCACTACCACACCACCCTTGCCGTTGGTATATGCGTGACGAATGTCTGCCTGATTAAAGGCAATACCACCGAGCGGAAAGTCTGGACCTTTTACAAACTGGAGAAGGTCTTCCGTAGTAGCGTCTGGCGTATCAATAAGATGTGTTGTTGCAGCAACCACTTCACGAAGATTGTGTGGTGGCATGTTGGTTGCCATACCCACCGCAATACCCAGTGCACCGTTAAGAAGCACGTTTGGTACAGCCGCAGGAAGCACACGTGGCTCCTGCTTTGTCGCATCATAGTTCGGTGCCCACTCCACCGTATCTTTTTCAAGATCTTCAAGCAGCTCTTCAGCAAGACGTGCCATCTTTGCTTCGGTATAGCGGTATGCAGCTGGTGGGTCACCGTCTACGGAACCGAAGTTACCCTGACCAAGAATGAGTGGATAGCGCGTACCAAATGGCTGTGCAAGTTTTACCAACGCGTCATACACTGCGACGTCGCCGTGCGGGTGGTACGAACCAATCACATCTCCCACTACGGTTGCTGACTTACGAAACTTTGCGGAAGCGGTAAGCCCATTCTGACGCATGGAAAAGAGAATGCGGCGGTGCACTGGCTTAAGACCATCGCGCACATCTGGCAGTGCACGTGAGGTAATCACGGACATGGCGTAGTCCAGATACGACGTACGCATCTCTGCACTAATAGACTGCGCAATGACGTTCTCCTTTACAGGCTGCGCCTCCCCTTCTGGTGGTGTTTGCTTTGCTCGAGCCATGGAAAACTAGAACGGAATAACGGTAGGCGTCTCCTCTACCTTCGGTTCCTCAGTAGGAGTCTCTGGCGATACCGCCTCAAGACGTGGTGCTGAGGTGTCTGGCACAAAGAGTGCCGCGCCCGCACCTGCAAGGCCAGTTGCCGCAGAAGGCGTGTTAGTTTTTTTCGCTGCGGAAGGAGAGGTAACGGCAAAGGTGCCCGAGGAAAGACTTGCCGTTATCCAAAACAGCGCGATAAGTACGGTGAGTCCCCCTGATGCGATCATAGTGATGCGCTTCTTTTCTGCATCAGACTTTGTACGGAGTGTGCGTAAGAGATGAGTAGGTGATGACATACGTGTTATGCAGTTATGACCATAATAGCACCGTCTTTAGTAAGCGCATCCTTCTTTTTAAGGGTGAGTTTGTCCATCGTTTCAGCAGTGCCCCCCTCCTCTTTCAAGAAGCGCTCCAATGATTTTGGTTCACCAATACCGCTCCAGTGCATAGGAATGATGATGCGCGGCTCAAGGGCAGTAACCAAGGTACTTGCCTGTGCTGCAGAGAGCACCCCATCTCCCCCTACCGGAACAAACAGCACATCTATCTCATCAATTGCCTCACGTGCCTCCTTTGAAAGCGTTGGTGAAGCAAGCGCACCAAGATGCACCAACGTCATACCTTCAAGCGATACAGCATATACCGTGTTCACTGCTTCAGTCTGCCCCTTGGAAAGGCCGTATTCACTCTTCGTCAAAAAGCCCTGCACCGTGACTCCGGCACGCTCATATTCACCTGGCCCAAAGATAACAAAGGGTTCCTTGTCCCCATAGGTCACTTCTGCGGCACCGTTCATATTCGGGTGATTGCGGGAGATAAGCGCAATATCTGCACCAAACCGTACGGCTGGGAGTGAGCCATTTTTGGAGACAGGATCAAAGGCAAGCGTAACGTCGCCAAAGGTTACTTTGAAGCACTGGCCGCCGTGGTGGGTAATAACCATATACCCCTAAGTATACCGCAAAATGCTCGTATATGCGACAGAAAACCCCCAAGACGGCAAGCGTCTTGGGGGTTTTCTAGAGCAGCTGCTTATGCAACAACTTCTTCTTCAGCTGCAGCTTCTGGAGCCACGTCAGCCTCAGGAGTGGTCATTGCTTCATCAGCAGCAACCATGTCCTTCTTTCCTTCCTCAGTAACTTCTGGAGTTACAACGTCTGAAGTTACGTTCATATCATCACTCATAGTTTAGGTGGAGTTTCGTGGTTAGCACATGTCTAGACCACAATCCTCAAAATTAAGCTGGCAATCGCTCGACCTGTGGGTATAAGGCTAGCACGAGAACCCCCAAGCGCAACCATTCTATTGAATAAAAAGGCTAGGTATGGTAGAAAATCCTTATCGTGCGTGGCAGTACGGCGTGACTAACCCCCTCTTCCCAAAGAGGTACCGCGCCTGAAAACCCGCTCGCTTATATACATGTCAGAAGAAATAAAGAAGGCAGAGCCTGTTGTGGCACCGTTTGTGATTGACCCAAGCCATCCAATGGCTGCATTTGCTGGTGACATCCCCACCCCTCCTAAGGCAGGTGATGTTGTTGAGGGAACCATCCTCGCCATTGCACGTGGTCGCCTCTACATTGACCTCCCACCATTTGGTACTGGTCTTATTTACGGCCGTGAATACCTCAACGCTGCAGACGTACTCCGCAAGGCAAACGTTGGCGACACCATTACTGCTAAGGTAGTGGATGCCGCAGGTCGCGATGGTTACATCGAGCTCTCTCTCAAGGAAGCACGTCAGGCCGCTATCTGGAGCGAAGCAGAACAGGCTATCGTTGCGCAGACTATTTACAACATCAAAGTTGAAGATGCGAACAAGGGTGGCCTCATCATGTCATGGCAGGGTATCCAGGGCTTCCTTCCTGCATCCCAGCTCACGAAGGATCATTACCCACGCGTGCCAGATGGTGACAAGGACAAGATTCTTGGTGAACTCAAGAACCTCGTTGGTACTTCCCTTCCCGTGCGTGTTATCACCGCAGATGCTCGTGAGAATAAACTTATCTTCTCTGAGCGCATGGGTGGTGAGGAAGAAGGAAAGACTGCACTCATAGACAAGTACCAGGTTGGTGATGTTATTGAAGGCGCAGTGACGGGTGCCGTTGATTTCGGTGTCTTCGTACAGCTTGAGTCTGGTCTTGAAGGCCTTGTACACATCAGCGAGCTTGATTGGGGCTTGGTGGAAGATCCACGTTCCCTCTTCAAGGTTGGTGAGCGCGTACCAGTAAAGGTTATTGAGATTAAGGACGGCAAGGTCTCCCTCTCTATCAAGGCGCTTAAGGAAAACCCTTGGAAGACTGCCGGTGAGCGCTACAAGAAGGGCATGGAAGTGACTGGTGTTATCATCAAGTACAACAAGCACGGTGCACTTGCATCTGTTGAAGAAGGTGTTGCTGGTCTCGTACACGTCAGTGAATTCGCAACGCCACAGGAGCTCCGTGAAAACCTTGAGCTCGGCAAGACCTATCCGTTCCGTATTGCACTCTTTGAGCCAAAGGAACAGCGCATGACGCTTACCTTCATGGGTACCAAGAAGAAGTAAACGGTTTAAACGGTTTCAAACAAAAACCTCCGCAAAAGCGGAGGTTTTTGTGTAGTCATTGACAAAATATAATACTCGTGTATTATCCATCTTGGAAAAGGACATGAACCTTTCGGGTACAGTTCATGTCATCAACACCTGCCATGCTCTCCCGGTACGGCACAACCGTATCAAGAAAGAGACGGCACCAACTTATACAAGTTCCTCATGCTCTGCAGAGCGTGGGGAACTTTTTTATTTCGTATTCGCCTCCATCGTTGCCTTCTCAATACCATCAGAGGCAAAGAGTGTAAGCACCGACATAACCTTCTTCAAGGTCTTCTTCAGCAGTGGATCTTCTGCGGGAGAGAACTTCCCCAGCACGTGCTTAATCACCTTCTCTTCTCCCGATGGCTTCTTGGTCTTTCCCTTGGGAGTCTTTGCAGAGATACCAATCTTTATTTGCGCAAACGCATCAGTCTTGAGCGCGCGCATAATAGACTCAACGCCTCGATGCCCACCACTTCCACGGGCAAAGGTCATCTTGATGACCCCAAGCGGCAAATCAAGATCATCTCGTACTACCACAAGCGTCTTCGCTGCCTTGACTGACTTCACAAATGGCAGCACTGCTTTCCCGGAAAGGTTCATCTGGGTCTCAGGCAGTACTAGTGTTACGTTCTCTCCCTCAATACTTCCTTTGGTGACCAGTGCTATCGCTTTTTTGTTCTCGGTAAACGCATCAAATCCTTCCGTCTTTGCAAGCAGTGACACGGCAAGACGTCCCGCATTGTGCCGGGTGCGCTCATATTCCGTGCCTGGATTCCCCAAACCAACAATGACGATACTCATGAAAAGAAGTATACCGCGGGTGGGTGATGTGAAAAAGTTGACGTGCGCCACAAGAGGAATACAATGCGCGCATGAGATTCGTGAAATATCTGTTCAAGGAGACATTCACGTTCATTATTCTTGCAGTACTCATTGTGCTTCCGGTGCGTCTCTTCGTTGCGCAGCCGTTTGTGGTAGATGGAGAATCCATGCATCCTACGTTCACCAATGGCGATTACCTCATCATTGATCAGATAACGTACCGCTTTGAAGATCCAAAGCGTGGC
Organism: Candidatus Kaiserbacteria bacterium; assembly: GCA_023267735.1. Classification (GTDB taxonomy): domain Bacteria; phylum Patescibacteriota; class Minisyncoccia; order Phycocordibacterales; family Phycocordibacteraceae; genus C7867-001. The sequence goes on along the minus strand of JAHFMT010000003.1, from coordinate 5,095 downwards.
GACGTTATTGTGTTCCGCTACCCAGAACACCCATCAACCTTCTACATCAAGCGTATTATCGGCCTTCCTGGTGAGACCGTGCGTGTACAGGATGGCAAGGTAGCTATCACCACTGCCACGGGTGAGGAAATATCCTTTGCGGAGCCATATGTGGTAAATGATGATGCGACGTATACCCGTGACATGCAACTTGGCGACGGCGAATACTACGTCATGGGCGACAATCGTCCGAAGAGTTCAGACTCACGCATCTGGGGTGCACTTCCTCGTGAGAATATTATTGGCCGTGCATTCCTCCGCCTCCTGCCTCCTACCCACATGGACGTCTGGCCAGGTGCCGTCACACTCCCGTAAGTATGCTGAAGCCTGCTGATTTGCTTAATCGCACACACGCAGTCGGTTCTTTGTATGGCTTTGTCCCCTTTACTGATTTAGCTGCTGAAAAACGCCCTTCAGCAAAAGCACCGTACCCTGAAAGTCTCTCCCTTGAGGCGCTTGATGAGCGTGGTCGTGATGTTGCCGCGTTTCTTAAGCAGGTACGTGACGCAGGATTCACCCCAAGCAGCGCTGCACCACTTTTTGTATGGCACACCAACATTACTCCTGGCCGTCCCGTGCCAAAGGAAATCGTCATCCAGTTCCATGCCATCTCTTCTGATCGCCCTATCGCAGACGCCGTACTTATTCGTGCCGCACGTGCCCTCATGCATGACCTCACCAAGGCAGACCCTGTCGTGCGTGTGAACAGCATGGGTGACAAAGAGACGCGTAATCGCTTTGCTCGTGAACTTGGAAACTTCTTCCGCAAGCATGACGCTACGTTGCCCCCACAGTGCACCGCCTGCGCAAAGAAAGATGTGCTCGCCGCCGCGCACCTGCTGCTTCGCCATGAAGGCAAAGAGACACTTCCTTCCCCAATTGATTCCCTTTCAGAAGCAAGTCGCAAACACTTTGAAGAATTGCTTGAGTACCTCGAGGAGACTGATACTGCATACGAGCTCTCCCCAACACTCCTCACCGCAGGGCAAGCATGGACCGATACCTGCTTTGATCTGTCATATGGGAATACCGAAGCCTGGGGTGCCCGATACCATGACCTTGCGAAGGCATTCTTCAAGGGCAGTGCGTCTTCCATAGGGGTGGTTATTCGTATGAAGGCAGAGAATCGTGAGATGGTGCCCGCAGCAAAGAAACGCTCTGCAGCCCGCTTCTTCTTCATACATATTGGGAATGAGGCAAAGCGCGTGAGTATCCGCATGGCAGAAGAGATGCGTAAAGCACACCTGCCCCTTGCCCAGGCTATTGGCGTTGAGTCCCTCACCGAACAGATGCACCGTGCCGAGACCCTGAACCCCCGCTACCTCCTCATCATGGGCCGCAAGGAGGCTCTGGAGCAGGTCGTTACCCTCCGAGAGCGCGATACCTACAACGAGCGGGCCATTCCCCTCGCCTCCCTGATCACGGAGCTCAAGCAGATTGCGTAAGAAAACGCATCGTGATACAGTTTGCGACACCATGGCAACAGCCCGAGTAGAAGTGCGCCGCGGAAAGAACGAAAGCTCTGCGTCGCTTATCCGCCGTTTCTCCCGCCGCGCGCAGGGGCTTGGTCTCGTACGCGAGATGCGCAAGCGCCGCTACTACATCCGTATCAAGAGCAAGAACGTTGATCACAAGCGTGCCCTCGTAGGTGTTGCTCGTCGCGCCAACTACGAAGAGCTGGTAAAGCTTGGCAAGATTGACCCAACCCAGCGTGCCACGAAAAAGGGTCGCAAATAATCCGATGAGGTCGCTCTCAGTACGCAACCTCACTCGCAGTAAGATTCCCGCTCTCGCACTCTTTGAGAAAGCCCGCCTCGCGGGTCTTTCGTCGTGGGATATCTCTCTGGTGTTCGTGGGTCCTGCACGTGCCAAGGCACTGAATATGTCTCTGCGTGACAAAACGTACACGCCAAACGTACTCTCGTATGCGGTGGGAACTAGAAGTGGTGAGATCATTATCTGCCCCGATGTTGCCAAAGCGCAGGCACCGCTCCATGGGCATTCTACGCACGACTTTATCCTCTCATTGTTTATCCACGGATTATTTCATTTGAAAGGCATGCGTCATGGCACTACAATGGAGAAGTCAGAGCGGGCAACCCTTGCTCGTGTTCTTGGTACAAACCATCGTCGCAGGATGAGCGCCTCATAGCGCAGGACACGAAGAGGGACGCGACCCCTGTCACCAACCCTCATGAAGAACCCTCGCATTGCTGTTGGCATTGATATCGGCACACACCACGTAAAGATCGTGGTGGTTGAAGAGGCGTCTGAGGGAAAGACTCCCCGGATCATTGGTACGGGCATTGCAAAGACCCGTGGTATCCGCCACGGGTATGTAGTTGATGGTGGCGAGGTGGCAGCCAGCGTGCGTGAGGCAAAGCGCCAAGCAGAACAGGCAGCGCGTATGCCGGTGCGCAAAGGCTTTCTTGCTATAGGGGGTATCTCACTGGATGAAGCACGTGCCAGTGCTGAAGTGATTATCTCTCGTGCTGATCAGGAAGTAACTGATCTTGATATTGAAAAGGTGCGTGCTGCCGCTCGGGAGGCAGGCAAACCACACTTCACTAACCGTCGCATCCTCCACGACATCCCGCTTGAGTTTCGTATTGATGGCACTAAGGTGCTGGGAAACCCTGTGGGTATGCATGGCGTGCGGTTGCAGGCAGAGTACTTGTTCATCACCGCACTTGCCCAGCATGTCACCGCACTCACGAACGCCGTTGAGGCAGCTGACATAGAAGTGATTGATGAGATGGCTTCCCCACTGGCTGGCTCACACGTACTCCTCTCCCGTGACCAGAAAATGAAAGGATGTCTCCTTGCCGACATTGGTGCTGACACTACCTCCATCGTGGCATATGACGAAGGTATTCCTCTTTCCGTAAAGACGTTCCCTGAGGGAAGCGCCAACATCACTGATGACATTGCTATCGCCTTTAAGATTGGTCTTGATGATGCAGAACGTTTGAAGGTTGGAAAACTTGCGGGCAGTGTCTATCCCCGCAAGAAGGTAGATGACCTCATGACCAAACGCTTTGAGCATATCTTTGCGGCAATTGATAAACATTTGAAGACGATTGGACGCAAAGGTCCCCTTCCTGCCGGCATCATTCTTTCCGGTGGTGGCGCAAGCTATGGCCTCCCACTCGTAGAGATTGCCAAAAGCGAGCTCTCCTTACCGGCAAAGACCGGGGACCTCAGACTCCCTGAAACTGCCAAAGTACGTGACGCGAGCCTTGCGGTGGCATACGGACTTGCCCTTTGGGGACTCACCGGAGACACCGATGGCGGTGGGGATCCTATCTTTTCTGGTATGGGCGTTGCCCTGGGGCGCTTTTTCCGTCAGTTTTTGCCTTAGTAGTTGCGAACGAATTCGCGGTTTGTCAATCTTGAGCCGCACCCCTGCTTTGGTATCATAAGCCCACTTACTAAGGGGCCTTTATTTTTATCTTTATGTCTAAGCGCGTCATGCCTGAAATCGAAACGTTCGCACGAATTCGTGTCGTGGGTGTTGGCGGCTCAGGCTGTAACGCGATCAACCACATGATCAACTCCAAAGTACGCGGAGTTGAATTCATCGCGATTAACACTGATGCACAAGATTTGCATCGCTCACTCGCGAAACGCAAGATTCACATCGGCAAGAATCTCACCCGCGGTCTTGGTGCCGGTATGAATCCTGATCTTGGTCGTCGTGCTGCAGAAGAAACTCGTCAGGAGATTCAAGAAGCACTCCAGGGTTCTGACATGGTGTTCATCACCTGTGGTATGGGTGGTGGTACTGGTACGGGTGCATCATCGGTAGTGGCAAAGATTGCGAAGGAACTTGGTGCTCTCACCATTGCGGTGGTAACCCGTCCATTTATGTTTGAAGGTGCGCAGCGCAAGGACATCGCTGAGCGCGGTCTTGCAGAACTCAAGAAGGAAGTAGATGCCTTCATCGTTATTCAAAACGACAAACTCCTTGCCGTTGCTGAAGCAAACCTTTCAGCAAAGCAGGCCTTTGGTATGTGTGATGAAATCCTTCGCCAGGCAGTTGAAGGTGTATCTGACATCATCGTTACCCCAGGTAACATCAACACTGACTTCAACGACATCAAGACCATCATGGAAGGCGCTGGTCCTGCTCTGATGGGTATCGGTATTGCCGAAGGCGATAACCGTGCCAAGGAAGCAGCTATCCGTGCTATCAACTCCCCTATCCTCGACGTCTCCATCCATGGCGCTCGCGGCATCCTCTTTGTGGTTGCCGGTGCCGACGATCTAGGCATCCTTGAGGTGCAGGAGGCCGCAAAAGTTATCAACGAGTCGGTTGATAAGGATGCACGCGTTATCTTCGGTATGATGCAGGACACGAAGCTCAAGAAGGGTCAGGTGCGCATCATCGTGATTGCGACCGGCTTCCCTGAGCAGAGCACCAGCTACGCCACCATTGCCACTATTGAACGCTCCCTCTTTGCTATGCCACCACGCCAGCAAGAAGAAGCGCAGGGCAAGATTTATCACAACATCTTTAACCGTGAACCAGAGCGTGCTCCCGAACCTACTCCCGAGATGGAGCCAGTGCCAGTAAAGGAGGTGAAGGAAAAGAAGGAAGAGCCTATTGTGACTGCAAAGCCGCACAAGCGCGAAGAGGTTATTGCTCCTGCGGAGCCACTTAAGAAGGATGACAAAGAAGAAGATGAGCCATGGGGCGCTATTCCTGCCTTCTTGCGCCGCCACAAGAAATAGCGGTTGAGGTTTGGGTTTGAAGAGAGTAAAATGCGAGAGATTACCCCTCTCGCATTTTCTTATGTCTACCTCCCCTCTTGACCTCATCATTATCGGCGGCGGCCCTGCAGGCGTTGCTGCGGGCGTATACGCAGCGCGCAAGCGACTTACCACCGCACTCATCACGGAGAGCTTTGGTGGCCAATCTGTGGTCTCTGAGGGCATTGAGAACTGGATCGGTACTCCAAAGATAGCGGGCGGCGATCTTGCCAAGTCACTCAAAGAACACGTTGAGGCATACAAGGGTGACTTCCTCTCCATCCATGAGGGTGGCCGTGCCACC